>JAZOVL010000233.1:0-3042 GCA_045658685.1 Pilosibacter sp. | reverse complement strand
GCATGAATTTCATCACCGGAACGCAACGGACGACTCTGATTACCTAGCTTAATTCCGTTTACTTCTGTGAAACCACTTGAACTTAAATTCTGGATCATGATCCCGCCATCTTTTAATTCCAATGCAAAATGCTGCCTGGATAAAGCAGGATCATCAAATACAAGTTCACATACCGAAGAACGTCCAACGATCATACTGTTCTTAATGACAATCGGGATTTCTTCCTTTTGACCGATCACATGGAAATATACGCTTTTCTCCTCCAAAGTCTTTTTCCCGATCGATACATGGTGTCTATCAGACGTATTGTCCTTTAGTTCCACCGCCCCCTCTGTCGTCACAGATGTTTCCTTTTTTGATTTCTTTTTGAAGAATACCGCTGCAGCTGCTGCAAGAGCTGCAAGGATAACAACAATTGCAATCATACCAAAGGAAGATGTTTCTTCCACTGGTTCTGTCACCGCTTCCGCTGTTTCTACTGTTTGTTCGATATTCTCTGTTCTCTCAATTGTCAATGCAACCATCTCTTCAAGAATGTTGCTCTCCATTGAAAAATCCTTCATATTGGAACATTCCAACTGATAGTCACCTGATGGAATATCATCTGCGAACGATAATACAACACTTTCTTTATCGCTTCCAGGTGATGCAAATACCGGGATCAGACTTTCTCCCTCTGTTTTTAAATGAAAGTTTTCGGCTGCTTCTGCACCTGTAACAGGTTCTGAAAATACAACCCGAAGCTGTTTCGGTCCCTCTTGCACAACTTCCGCAATTTCCGGAATCTCCGTATCCGGGATCCAACGGTCATTCATTACCTGCATCTGTTGTTTGATTTCTTCCGATTTAAACTGAAGAACCGTGTTGGTAAGCTCATGACTTACTATATTATTATCTGCCTTAAATACTGCCTCATAAGATTGCAGGATTTCTTGACGAACCTGTTCGAAGCCTTCTGCTTCGTTGCCACTTTCGATGACTGTCAGATATCCACCTGTACTTCTGGAAAATTCTCCAAACGCGTTCTTTTCCTGACGATTCGAACTTTCTGCCACAAAACCGTATACGGGAATTCCTGTCTCCTGTAAAAACTGAAGTGCCTCATTACTTGTCGCTTTTCCTGTTGCGATATCTGCTCCGTCCGTGATAACCATACCAACTCTTCTGGTACTTTCAGCAGCCGGGACCGAATCACAAAGTTCTGCCATCTGGTGCATCGCCTCAAATAACAAAGTTCTCTGGTCTGGATTTTTTAGCGTGGAAAGCAGCTCTGTTGCTGCTCCATCGATCAGTTCCTGACCTTCGAATTGGAATAATGTTTTTACATCCTCACCAAAAGTAAGACATGTCACCTTGTCCTGTGCCCTTACATTCTCACAAAATGCAGTCAGGCCGTCTGTAATACCGCGAAATTCACGTTCAGAGATAGACGCAGATACATCCAAAAGAAGATAAAAGTTGATACCTGCATCGCTCTCCGCAAATGTCTGCAGACTCTGTAATTCCAACTGTTCATTTCCAATATACGCCGCCAGATTTCCCGGATCTTGTTCTTTGTCACCCGAAAAATAAAATCTGACCTCCGGCATATTGATATATACTTGTTCCAGACGATTCTGGCCAATCTGACTTAAAATGTCTGTATTGTTTTCCATGTATGTTCTCCCTTACAAAATGGAACAAACTCCAAAATACTGGCACCAACCTGAATATGATCTCGTTCCTGAATACTCACCGCATTCTGTATCGCTTCCTGATTCAGATAGGTATTTGTCCCTTTGCCCGGTACTAAATAGAAGCAGCCGCCTTTTTCATCATAAACCACTGCACAATGCATCGTTCCGGACACTTCAGGATCCTGTACGCAGATATCAGAATCCATATTTCTTCCAATTCGATTGAAACCGGAATATAAGCGATAATCTTTTCCTTTCATCGAACCGGAAACACAAACCAGCCATCCAACTAAAAGATCCGGCTTGTCATATTCTGTCAATGCTACTGTCTTTTCAGAATCCCACGTTCCTCTCACCTGCTGTTTTATAGGCTCCTCGGCAGTCAGTTGAATCTCCTTCATGCCGCCGATTATATCCAGACTTACTGTCTTCTCGTTATCCAGCTGCCATCTGGAACTTCCACTTTTATTACAAGTCGGACAAAAATCGTACTTTTCATCATCATAGAAATGTCCATGCTGACATCGAATGATAGACATAATTCCAACTCCTTTTAATCTACCCAGACTGCTACAGCTGAGTAATTATCCATATTGGTTCCATATCCGTGACGACGAACTAAAACTTCCATTTCATCCAGCCACTGTTCCACACTGTTACTTTTTTTCAGCAACGTAGTCATCTCTTTTTCATCGATCAACTCCCAGAAACCATCTGAACACAAAAGAAAGGCTTGTCTTCCCTTTCTGGCTATCGGTTCTGCAAGCTGATAACGGAGTGTTTCCCCATCAACTCCCATAACACGAAGAAGTCTGTTGCGATCCGGATGATGTCTGATTTCTTTTTCTTTAATCTCACCAGCTGCCACTAACATCTGTGGCACACTGTGATCCATGGTTCTTCCTATCAATTTATTGTTCAGGAAATAATAAATTCGGGAATCACCAATATGTCCCCAGCGAATTATCTGACTATTCATTAAAAGTGCAGTCATTGTTGTTTTCATTCCCTGCGTGTTTCCAGCCATTCTTTGCTGCTCTAAAACGCCGGCCTGACCAGCTTCAAACACATTTTTTAAGGTTTCTTCTGAACATCCGCCCTGTTCGAACTGCAGAATTGCCTGCTGAATTGCTGTCTGAGATGCAACATCACCTTTTCCGTGTCCACCAAGACCATCCGCAAGAAAGAAACCATATTCTTCTCCCATCTGGTGCATACCTGTGGAATCTTCATTTACCGGACGACTTCCGTTACGACTGATAATTTTATATGTAATCATATGCTCTCCTTATTCTGCTTCAAATCATTGTATGTTCAAAAAGTGTACCTTTTGACCTCAAGTTAATTATCGTTAATTATACCACCG
>JAZOVL010000232.1:0-3483 GCA_045658685.1 Pilosibacter sp. | reverse complement strand
ATGAATGGCAGGGGGAAAACAAGATGGAGGATTACTCATTATGATTGAGAATAAGGATATGAAATTAGTCCGTGATGAGAACGGACTGGCTCTTGTGGCGGATGGACAGACGCTGCGCGGCGATTTTACAAAAATGATCCCGAGGATTAAACAGGGTACAATTTCAAAAGAACTGCTTGCGAGAGCTGCGAAGATCAAAGATGCGGATAAGCCATTAGTGGCCATTGATGCGACTGCGGGACTTGGTGAAGACTCTCTGATCCTTGCAGCAGCAGGATTTCATGTGAAGATGTTTGAACGTAATCCTGTGATCCATGAACTGCTGGAAGATGCATTGAAACGCGCCGAAGAGATTTCTGAACTGACAGAAATCGTTGCAAGAATGGAACTGAAATATGGAGACAGTGTAGACGCTATGAAGAATCTGGATTTTACACCAGATGTGATTCTTCTGGATCCCATGTTTCCAGAGAGACAGAAAAGCGCACTTGTAAAGAAGAAGCTGCAGGTGATTCAGAAATTGGAGATTCCGTGTGCGGATGAGGCTGAGATGATCTTGACAGCGATGGCTGCGAAACCGAAGAAGCTGATTGTGAAACGACCACCGAAGGGACCATATCTGGCAGGATTAAAACCGGATTTTTCTATTGAGGGAAAGGCTGTACGATTTGATGGTTTTGCGTCTCCTTATGAGAGATTAGAAAAGTTTCGTGCGAGTGTAAGTTTTTATAAAATAAAAGAAACAGAGTTCCCAAATACACTTTAGTATGTTAAAATAAACTGACATGTATGTAGTAAGGAGTGAAAACATGGGCAAAGTTTATTTATTAGATTGTACATTGCGAGACGGCGGTTATGTCAATGACTGGCGTTTCGGTGAAAAAGCGATAAAAGAAATTGGTAGAAAACTGGCACAGACCGGTATCGAGATGTTTGAAGTTGGTTTTATCAAAGGCGATACATACGACCCTGACCGTGCAGTATATCCGGATGTGGATCACATTAGACCGATGATTCAGCCGAAGGATTCCAAGATGAAATATGTAGGTATGCTGGATATGAGCGCACCGATTCCGCTTGATCGTATTCCTCCATGTGATGGAACATCCATAGACGGAATCCGCGTGATCTTTAAGAAAAGCAAGATTCATGAGGCTTTTGAATATTGCAAAAAGATTCAGGAACTGGGATATTTTATTTCCGTGAATTTTGTTGGTACAGATTTATATACGGACAAGGAATTTATTGAGGGAATTGAGTTGTTCAACCAGTTGAAACCGTTTGCGGTTTCCATCGTGGACAGCTTCGGTCTGATCAAACGTAAACAGTTCCTCCGCATGGTCTATCTGGCTGACAACAATCTGGCAGATGGAATTGCACTGGCTTATCATGCACACAACAATCTGCAGCAGGCATTTGGAAATGCGGAGGCATTGGTGGAAATGAACCTGAAACGAGATCTTGTGATCGATGCCTGTGTATTCGGTATGGGACGTGGAGCAGGAAATTTGAACCTGGAACTGTTCGCGGAGTACATGAATGAGAACTATGATACTAATTATAAGATTGAGCCGATGCTGGAAATCATGGACGAGTACCTCAATGAGATTCACAAATCCAAGTTCTGGGGCTATTCACTTCCTCTGTATCTTTCTGCAATCAACGGATGTCATCCGAACTATGCGATCCATCTGGCAGAAAAGGATACTCTGTCGGTAAAATCTTTCAATGAATTATTAAAAGGAATGCCGGATGAGCATAAAGCGATCTATACGAAAGAACGCGCAGAGCAGCATTATCGTCAGTATCAGGAAAACTATCTGGATGATAAAGATGCACTGAATCGCCTGGCAGCGGAGATTGGTCAGAAGAGTGTGATTCTTCTTGCTCCGGGAAAAGGCCTGCAGGAACATAAGGAAGAGGTCTTAAAGGAATGTCAGAAAGAAAATACAGCAACGATCGCTTTAAATTTTCTGGCTGAGGATTTTGAACCGGAGTATATTTTCAGCAGCAATATGCGCAGATTTGCAAAGATTCAGGAGAACACGGATAAGAAGTGTATTACAACTTCCAATATGAAAGATTGTCAGAAAAGTGACTTCATGGTGAATTTCTCCAGTTATGCATCCAAAACTCCGGAGATCATCGATAACTCTGGTCTGATGTTGTTGAAATTGTTGATTGCGATCGGCGTGAAACATGTTTCTATCGCGGGCATGGATGGTTATTCCGCGTATAGCGGAAATGATTACATTCACCAGAATCTGGTGTTTGACTTCTCAAAAGAAGCAGAGCTTCGCAACCGCTTGATTTCGGAAGAAATGAAAGAACTGAAAAAACAGATTAAGATTACATTTATCACACCGACCAGATATTGTGTATAATATAAAAGAGACATAGAAAACCGCTTCAGACCGTAAAACAGATCTGAGGCGGTTTATTATTACAGAAAGTATTGTTTCAGCCATTTCATCATGCAGTCCACCCATCCATGATCATATTCGATATCTGCGGACATGACTCTGGAAACTTCCGGGTTACTCATGGAAAGACCGTGTGCACCAAACGGGAAAATATGTAACTCATACGGAATATGATGATTGGATAATGCAGCTGCATAGGCCAGACTGTTGGCAACCGGAACGGAAGTATCGGAGGCAGTGTGCCAGATAAATGCCGGTGGAGTGTTTTCGTTGACGTTCTGCTCGCAGGAGTGATATCTGACCTCATCCATAGACGGTTCATGTCCGAGGAGGTTTAAAATACTTCCCTGGTGAGTGAAACTCATGTCGGCAGTAATGACAGGATAGGACAGGATGGTAGCAGCAACCTGTTTGCTGTCAGGGAAAACATCACGAACTTCCGGGGTGTTGTATTTTGCTGCATAGCTGGCTGTCAGATGGCCGCCGGCCGAAAAACCCATCAGAGCGATTTTGGAGGTGTCACAGTTCCATTCATCGGCATTTTTATAAATAAGTTCCAGAGCAGCAGCAACCTCACGAATCTGTGTCGGATAACGGTGCGGAGCAGTAGAATAGGTCAGTACAAAAGCATTAAATCCTTGCGGCAAAAAATGAAGTGCAACAATTTCAGATTCTCGCTGGCTGCAGAAACCGTATCCGCCGCCCGGGCAGATCAGGATGCAGGGACGTTTTTGATGTTCCTGTTCCATTTCCGTCATATTAAATGGAAGATATAGTTCAAGTGTCGGATCTGCATTGTCAGCGCCGAGAAACGGGAAAGAGTCTTTTAGATGCAGAGTGGCATATCTCATGATTTCTGGTACTCCTTTCAAGGAATGAACTATGGTATTTATAAGGATAGTGTATCATTCATCGTCTGTTTGCGTCAAGAATCAGCGAAAAAAGACGAATTTTATAAGTTCTTGGCGAAAAAGACTTGACGTTTTCATAAAAGTAGTGCAGACTGTTATAGATAGTATTAGAAACTACATGAATGGATTGGGGAATATATACTTATGGT
>JAZOVL010000231.1:0-2288 GCA_045658685.1 Pilosibacter sp. | reverse complement strand
CAAATTTTACTTTGCCACCAACAGTTACACGACATGCACCACACATACCGGTACCGTCTACCATGATCGGGTTTAAGCTTACGATTGTCGGGATTTCAAGCTCTTTTGTAAGAAGGCATACAAATTTCATCATAATCATCGGACCGATGGCTACGCAAACATCGTACTTCTTACCTTCTACATTAACCAGATCTTTGATCACATCTGTAACCATACCTTTTCTCACATAAGAACCATCGTCTGTAGTGATGTAAAGATTGCCTGCAACTGCTTTCATCTCCTCTTCCAGGATCAGAAGGTCTTTATTTTTCGCACCAACAATAACATCTACGTCAACGCCATGCTCATGGAGCCATTTCACCTGCGGATAAACCGGTGCAGTACCAACACCACCTGCTACGAAAAGCATTTTCTTGTTCTTTAAACTCTCGATGTCTTCGTGCACAAACTCAGATGGATTTCCCAACGGACCTACGAAATCATGGAATGCATCGCCTGCTTTTAATTCAGACATACGCTCTGTGGAGCCGCCTACGATCTGGAATACGATTGTAACAGTTCCCTCTTCTCTGTTGTAATCGCAAATAGTAAGCGGAATTCTCTCGCCAACCTCATCAATCTTCACGATGATGAACTCGCCCGGCTGACAGTTTTTTGCAACACGCGGTGCTTTTACTACCATCAGGTAGATTTTCTCCGCAAGCTTCTCTGCTTTTAAAATCGGATACATAATTTCTAACCTCCTATATCAATGAACTCCTGTTTTTCGTCATTACGGTTCATTTCATTACCGAATAGTTTATCACTTCTTTACTTTGTTAGCAAGAAAAAATTAGTTTTTGTACCATTTTTCTCCTTATTTGTGCTCGTACTGACGATATTCATAGCAAAGATCAAAGTATGTCTGCTCGTCACTTACGGCTGTCACATGCCAGTCCGGGTCCTTGTCCAGATTCGGGAAATGTGTGTCTGCCAGGTATTCATAGTCGATCCATGTCACATGCGCCACATCGCAATACGGAAGAAACTGTCTGTAGATGGTCTCGCCGCCGATAATAAATACATTTTCAGACGGAAACTGCTTTAAGAACTCCAGGGTTTCTTCAAGGCTATGGAATACCTCACAGCCTTTTTTTGTATATGATTCATTTCTTGTCAGAACCACATTGGTACGGCCATGAAGAGGCTGACCGCCCGGAAGGCTTTCCAGTGTTTTTCTTCCCATTACGATTACCTTTCCCATGGTCTCATCGCGGAACATCTTCTGGTCCGCCGGGATTCTCACAAGAAGATTTCCTTTATTTCCGATTGCCCAGTTTTTATCCACTGCCACGATTAAATTCATACATTTTCCTCCATACATTCTTTTTCGATTATATTTAAAGTTGCCTCTGCATTCAACAGAAATGCAAAGGACGGCTGTTCGCTCTCACTGACCACATTATCATGGTACCGGGCTTTCATCGCCAGCATCTGTTCTTCTCGCATTTCATATGTCTGAATGATCTCAATGATCTCCCGTTTTGTTTCTTCCAGCTTGTTCTTTAAAAACTTCCAGACCTTGTCCATATCTTCGTCCGGGCAGATTCCTCTGTGAGAGATAAACAAACGCTTGGCTCCGATCCTTTGAAGTTTTTCTACTGCGTCTGCCGCCATCTGATATCCAACCAGATAACATGGCATGTACCATTCACCTTTAAATACGCCGATGGTCTCACTGGCCATCAGCACATCATCGTCAACCAAGTAGGATACTGAACATCTGGTATGCCCCGGGGTCTCATAGACTGTGATGCTGTGATCTCCAATCTGAATACAATCTCCTTCTTTTACCGTCATATCGATCTTCAACAGTCTCTCATCATAATCCGGAAGTTCCACTCCGGCTCCTTTGGCCGCATCGGAACTGAGTCTTTTCATGGTCTCACGCACAGATGGTTTTTCCAAAATCTTTGCTGCATACTCACTCCCATACACAACTGCATCAGGCCATTCTTTCTTAATAAAAGGAAGTCCAGCCACATGGTCATAATGGGAATGAGACAAAAAAACTGCATTTAACGGTTTCCCGTTCAATTCCCGCTTTATATTTTCAATCATTTTCTCTGCGCTGTATGCCATTCCTGCCTCGTAAAGGACGTTTCCGTTATTTCCTTTTATCAACCAGGTCGCATTAGAAGAATCACCGCAGACGTTTATAATATAATCTGAACTATTCTTTGACATGGATATGCCTCTCTTTTTCATTCATTGTTCTCTATTATACCATGATTCCACAAAGCTCCGCA
>JAZOVL010000230.1:0-2945 GCA_045658685.1 Pilosibacter sp. | reverse complement strand
CATCTTTAAATTTTAAAAGATAGTTGCCATTCTCAAGCGCATAAACGTTTTTTGTTTTACCGGTGTAAACAAGTTTCTTCTCCATAGTAGATTCTCCTTATTATATAAAAATTACAATCTTATACAAACCAGGTTTTACCTTCTAACCCACTATAATTATAACGGATACAAATGACAATTTCAATACAGAAATAAAAAAACCGACACTCTAGGCTGTCCCAATTGCCCAGACGGTCGGCTATCTACAGTCACACTCCCTGTGGTTACCCACTTCCGTCAGTTGTGTGACTGCTGTCATGTTATCACATCTTTCTTCGAAAATCAAGTATTTCTGATAAAAATCCCTGCGATCCACATTTCCATGGACCGCAGGGACTCTGCTTTTTCAATTACTCAGCGACTGATGCAGCCTCCAGAGTTGTCATCTCGTATTTTTCAAGAATCTCTTTCTGGATCATGTCACGTGTTCCGGAATTGATCGGATGAGCGATGTCGCGGTACTCTCCATCCGCTGCTTTTCTGCTCGGCATCGCGATAAACAGGCCCTTTTCACCTTCGATAACCTTTATATCGTGAATAACAAATTCGTTGTCCAATGTAATGGAAACGAATGCTTTTATCTTGCCTTCCTTCTCAATCTTTCTCACTCGTACATCTGTAACCTGCATAAATAACCTCCCCTAATAGTTTCCTTTAAACCCCTTATCTTATAATGTATATCTTTCGTTTTCTTCCACAATCACTTTGATGTCATCTGGCTTTCCGATATAGGTTGTATTGGCACGGATTGTCGCACGACTCTCCACAATACAGTTCTCAATGACGGTATTATCCCCAATATAAACGTCATTCAGAATGATGGAATTCTTGATCACACAGTTGTTTCCGATGAATACCTTCTTGAACAGAAGAGAATTCTCCACTTTACCATTTAAGATACATCCGCTGGAAACAAGGCTGTTCTTCACATCTGCGCCCGGATTGTATTTTGCCGGCGGCAGATCGTCAACCTTGGAATAAATATCCGGGTATTCTCTAAAGAAGAAGTTACGGATATCCGGTTTTAAGAAATCCATATTGGTCTCATAATATGCATCAACCGATGCAATATTGTTCCAATAAGAATCCATCTTGTACGCGTAGATTCGTTTTACATTTTTATAACGAACGAGAATATCCTTTACGAAGTCAAACTGGCCTTCACCTGCACATCTTTCAAGCAGTTCGATCAGCTGACGACGACGGATCACATAAATACCACAGGAAATAGTTGTGGAATCTGCTACCATCGGTTTCTCTTCGAAATCCGTAATCCTTCCATCTGCATTTGTTTTGACCATACCGAAACGAGTCACATCTACTCCTGCCGGCATATCTTTGCAAACAATTGTGATGTCTGCCTTTTTCTCAATATGATATTCGAGAACCTTATTATAATCCAGCTTGTAAACACCGTCACCGGCTGCGATCACAACATACGGTTCATGGCTTCTCTTTAAGAAGTCCAGGTTCTGGTAAAGGGCATCTGCTGTACCGCGGTACCAGTCATTGTGCTCCGCTGTAATAGTCGGAGGGAACACGTAGAGACCGCCCTGCTTACGACCGAAATCCCACCATTTGGAAGAGCTGAGATGCTCGTTCAGGGAGCGGGAATTGTACTGTGTCAAAACTGCAACACTCTGAATGTGAGAGTTGCTCATATTACTTAATACAAAGTCAATGCTGCGGAAACTTCCTGCGACCGGCATTGCTGCAATCGCTCTCTTCTTGGAAAGTTCGCGCATACGCTTGCTGTTACCACCAGCTAAAACAATACCTACTGCTCTCATGCGTTTCCACCTGCCTTTACTATGTAGCCGCCGCTTTCAAGCTGTCCATCCGGATAGTCATTTGGCTCGGTTACACCCGAAATCGCTGTATTCTTACCAATCTTAACGCCCTCCGGGATTACAGAGTGCTCGCCAACGGTCACCAGATCAAACTGATAAACTTTCGCGTCATATTTGCTGTCTGCATATTCGCCCACGCCAAGATGTGCATTGGCACCAATCTTAACATCTTCTGCAATGATCGCCTTTTCAACAATCGCACCTGCGCCGATCACAGTATCCTGCATGATGATAGAATCTCTGACAACTGCACCCTTCTCGATGGTAACACCCTCGCCAATAACAGAGTTAGATACCTCACCATAAATCTCTGTACCTTCGCCGATGATACTCTTTACAACTTTCGCCTCCGCATCGATGAACTGCGGCGGGATACGGTCTGTCTTTGTATAGATCTTCCAATATTCCTCATAAAGATTAAACTCCGGAATAATGTCGATCAGCTCCATGTTTGCTTCCCAGTAAGAACCGAGAGTTCCAACATCTTTCCAGTAACCGTTAAACTCGTACGCATAGATCTTACCGCTCTTTTCGTGGCAATACGGGATCACGTGCTTACCAAAATCACATCCCGGAACATCAGAAAGTGTCAGGAGCGCTTCTTTTAATACTTTCCAGTTGAAAATATAGATACCCATAGAAGCCAGGTTGCTTCTCGGATTCGCCGGTTTTTCCTCAAACTCTGTAATCTTATTTGTATCATCTGTGATCAGAATACCGAAACGGCTTGCCTCCTCCATCGGAACGGACATCGCTGCGATCGTAACGTCCGCATTGTTTGCCTTATGATATTCAAGCATCACTTCATAGTCCATCTTATAAATATGGTCACCGGAAAGGATCAGAACATACTCCGGATTATAAAAATCCATGTACTCCAGGTTCTGATAAATTGCATTCGCAGTTCCTGTATACCAGTCACTGCCTTTGCTTCTCTCGTACGGCGGAAGAACGGTCACGCCGCCCACATTACGGTCTAAATCCCACGGAATACCAATTCCGATATGCGCGTTTAAACGTAACGGCTGATACTGGGTGAGGACACCGACTGTATCA
>JAZOVL010000229.1:0-1766 GCA_045658685.1 Pilosibacter sp. | reverse complement strand
TGTTTACGTCATAATTTACTTGTAATTTTACCGTTAAGACGGTACCGTTCAGGTCACTGGTAACTGAATTCATTCCGTCATGCATATCCACGATATTCTTCGCAATGGCAAGTCCCAGACCTGTTCCTCCTGTCTGTGTGGAACGCGACTGCTCCACCCGGTAGAACTTGTTGAAAATAAGCGGAAGTTCATCTGCCGGAATCACATATCCGTAGTTGGTGATTGAAATCGTTACAATCTCGTCCTCCGCAAACATATTGACCAGAACCTTTTTTCCGTCTGCACCGTATTTGATCGCATTGTTGATCAAGTTGTCAAACAGTCTGGCCAGAAGATTTCCATCTGCGGTGATCATCTTCGCCGGAACATTGCTGACCAGTTCATAAACCAGATCTTTTTCTGCAAAGCTCGGATAGAATTCCTCCAAAAGCTGTCCCAGAAGTTTTACAATGTCTACCGTTCCCACATTCATGGATACCTTACCGACTTTTGTAAATCCGAACAGATCCTCAATCAGTTTTTCCAGACGTTTCGCCTTTGTATACACAATCTCAATATACTTCTGCTGCATTTCCTGCGGAAGCGGAATTCCCTTTGAAAGCAACTCCAGATATCCAATAATGGAAGTCAGCGGGGTTCTGAGATCATGGGCCACATTGGTGATCAGTTCATTCTTTGTTCGCTCGGATTCTCGCTCCTTGTCCATCAGCTCGCGAATCTCCTCCTCCATACGGTTCAGATTCGCTGCGATCATTGAGAACTCATCATCGCCCAAAACTTCGATCTCCGTATTCAGATCACCTTCGGAAATATTCTGCACCGCACTGGCGATCTTTCCGATATATTTCAAAGACTTACTCTGAAGAAGCAGGAATGTAAAGGAAAAGATCGCTATTCCCAGAATCACATAAAGGATCGTTGTCACCGTTCCCATCCGGAAGATTCCGGTAAACGGAGCAAGCCTGCTTCCGGACTCTGCCAGATATGTAACAAGCATATCAATATTGGTTATTAAGAACACTTCAATCAGGCAGGCAATCATCGTACTGTACAAAATGTTTGAGATTACCTGCATATAGAAGCGCCCACCGATGTTATTTTTCAATTTTGTATCCGACTCCCCATACTGTAGTAATGATCTTATTCTGTCTTGCGTCCTCTTTCATCTTTCCGCGAAGACGGCGGATATGTACCATAACCGTGTTGTTGGCCTCGTAGACCTTTTCGTTCCACACCTTTTCAAAAATTTCATCGGTACTGAATACCCGGCCCGGATTGGACGCCAGTAAGTAAAGGATATCGAACTCAATCGGAGTCAATTTGATCTCCTCTCCGTAAACCACAACTTTGTGGTTGTCTTTATTGATAGAAAGTCCACGGATATTGATTTCGTTCTTTGATGTCTGTACCTGATTGCTGTTCGGATTTAACTGTGTATAACGTCTTAACTGAGACTTCACACGGGCAGTCAGTTCCAGCGGGTTGAACGGTTTTACCATATAATCATCTGCACCGGTTCCAAGACCCAGGATTTTATCCAGATCCGTCGACTTCGCACTTACCATGATGATCGGGATATTGCTGGTCTCACGAATCCTTCTGCACATCTCCATACCATCCATACCCGGCATCATAATATCCAGAAGGACTAAATGAATGTCTTCTTTTTCGATAAGCTCCAGTCCGTGCAGAGCATTGTTTGCTTTAAATACTTTATAGCCGTCACTGAGAAGATAGATTTCCACCAGATCGGCAATTTCTTTCTC
>JAZOVL010000228.1:0-3067 GCA_045658685.1 Pilosibacter sp. | reverse complement strand
CAAAAATACAAGTGAAACTAATATTTTCGTAATTCCCCATGCTGCTTTTAAAGCAAATAAGAGAATCTTTCCAAATGTCATAAACAATAAAATCCAAAAAATCAATGATAGCATACTGATTTCCCCTCCTCTCCATGAAGCTGTTCTCCATGAAATTTTGTTTTATCTTCAAGTCCAAGCTTTTCGCTGTACTCTTTTCTCATATACATTTTTTCAAGTAACAGACACAGTCTGATCCGCTGTTCCACAGGCATCGTCGTTCTCCCTTCTGTTTTTATTCGTGTTTGTTGAATTTATTATACCAAAACCATTTTTAATAATAAACCGCTGTCTTGCGGAAATAGAACTCGCTATTTTGCCTTTTTTCAAGTATAATCAATGTATCACTTGCTCTTATCGAACATTAAGGAGATCGTCATATGGGAAGAAAATCAACCAAAGAAAATAAAAACATCTATCAGATTAGCCGTGAAGATATGAATTACTCCAGAGAGACCGCTGCCGATAAGCTGGGCTTCATCTCTTCTGACCGCATCGAGAAAATAGAACACGAAAAATCTCTTCCGCATCCGGAAGAAGTCCTCGCCATGGCGGATTGTTATAAAAACCCGGCGCTTTGCAATTATTTCTGTTCCCATGAATGTCCGATCGGTATTGAATATGTTCCGGAAATCCAGACGAAGGAACTTTCCCAGATTACCCTGGAAATGTTGGCAACGCTCAATAAGCTGACCCGCGAGAAAGAACGCCTGATAGAGATTACTGTGGACGGCGAACTCTCTCCGGACGAACTTCCGGATTTCCTCAAGATTAAAGAAGAACTTGAAAAAATGGCTTTGGTCATTGACTCTCTCAATCTCTGGGTAGATCAGACCATTGTATCGGGAAAGATTGATAAAAGTCTGTTTGAAGACAAATAGTGATACGATTTAGGGGCATCACAGAGACCGTGATACCCCTTTTTTATTTGTAACTATTTTATTCAGCCGTCAGCATATCCAGACCGGTCATTGCCAGCACTTTGATTGCTGCATTTAATGCACGTTTTCCTTCCGGACCGCCTGCCACGTCAGCAAATGCTGCCGTATGAGTGCCGACACCTGCTCCCAGGCCGATGTAAAACTGCGCTGCCGGAAGTGCATGTGTCACATTTCCTACATCTGTGGAACCGATTCCCTGATTTAATGTTCTCGGAATGTGATGCTCGCCAATGAAATCCATATTCTTTTCTACAGACGCAACCAGCCTGCGGTCATTTCTCACATCTTTGATCAGGTTGCCTTCCTGCTCAATCTCCAATTCCACACCTGCACACATTGCGGCGCCTTTTGCACAACGATCAACCACTGCGATGATCTCATTTTCCAGATAATCTGCATCTAATGCACGCATATTAAACTTGCACACTGCACGTTCCGGAATAATGTTGACAGCCATACCGCCATCCAGAACGATTCCATGTACACGGGAATAATCTTTAAAATGTACACGCATCGCGTCTACTGCGTGCATCATGATCTGCACAGCGGAGCCTGCACTTGCTCCCATCCATGGGCACGCGGCAGTGTGAGCCGGTCTTCCCTTGAATGTGTAGATCTTATTTACCGCCGCAAATGCGATATCATCTGCCATGGACTCGTCACTCGGGTGCATGACGATCGCCATATCGATCCCATCAAAAGCTCCTTCATTTAACATGGTCACTTTACCCACCAGAATTTCCTCTGCCGGACAGCCCATGACCTTCAAAGTTCCGCCAATTTCGTATTTTTCCATGATTTCTTTCAGAACGATGCCTGCTCCTGCTCCGCTGGTGCCGATCAGGTTGTGACCGCAAGCATGTCCGATCTGCGGAAGTGCATCATACTCGCACATGAATGCGAATGTCATGCCTGGTTTTTCGCTCTTATATTCTGCAACAAATGCGGTATCCAGAGAACCATAGCCACGCTGTACATCAAAACCATGGTTTTCAAGTAACGTACATAGTGCGTCCTGTCCTAACTTCTCCTCACATCCAAGCTCCGGATGCTCGAAAATAAAGGCGCTGACTGCCTCAAATTCTTCTTTATGAGCGTCTGTTAACGCTTCAATCTCGTGTTTAATCTGAATCATATCCATGTGCATATCCCCCATAAGATTTCTGCTGCTATAATTAATTATACACAATTTTATACTAGCCGCAATGTTTTATTGCATTGTCATTTCCGCTCATTAAAGCTTGCTGTTTTCCCTGGAAATGTTATAATAATAGGAAGATTATAAAAGGAGATTTATCTATGGCTACTTTATTTAAAAATGCAAATCTTATTGACGTTCTGAATGAGACCGTGATCGCTGACGCATCTGTTCTTGTGGAAAATGGACTCATCAAAGAAATTGGCACTGACCTCGCTGCTCCGGCTGATGCAGCCGTGATCGATCTGGGAGGAAAGACCATGCTGCCGGGTCTCTTCAACTGTCATGTACATATGTGCTCTGATGCAGGAACCGGCGTGCGTGAAACATTATCCGATGCTTCTATCACAGTTCGTGCATTAAAGAACCTGAAAACACTGATCAATTCCGGTGTTACATATATCCGTGACGCCGGCGCTCCAAACTATATCGATGTTGATCTTCACAATGCACAGTTAAAAGGCGATATTCTGGCTCCGGAAATGCAGACTGCATGCAAATGTATCTGTATGACTGGAGGCCATGGTCACTCTGAAGGCCGTGAGGCTGATGGCGAAGCAGACTGCAGAAAAGCTGCCCGTGAAAACTTAAAGGCAGGAGCAAACTGGATCAAGGTTATGGCTACCGGCGGCGTTATGACAAAGGGTGTTGAACCGGGTTCAGCACAGTTAACAGAAGCTGAACTCCGTGCAGCCATTGAAGAAGCACACAAATGCGGTGCAAAGACATTCACTCATGCACAGGGTATGGAAGGTATTAAAAATGCACTCCGCGCAGGTATCGACTCCATTGAGCATGGTTTCTTCATGGATGACTGGTGCTTCGACTGGATGAAAGAGCACAATGTTTTCTTCGTTCCGACACTGGCTGCTCCGTACTGGATCAAATA
>JAZOVL010000227.1:0-2280 GCA_045658685.1 Pilosibacter sp. | reverse complement strand
GACTATTTTGTCACTAAGTATACTTAATTAAATATCCATTTAAACAACAAAAAAGCTCTTGATTTCTCAAGAGCTTAAGTAGCGGAAGGGAGATTCGAACTCTCGACACTACGGGTATGAACCGTATGCTCTAGCCAACTGAGCTATTCCGCCATATAGAGTGGGGCCTACAGGGCTCGAACCTGTGACCCTCTGCTTGTAAGGCAGATGCTCTCCCAGCTGAGCTAAGACCCCGTAACTCTTGTCGCTTTGTGTTACTCACTTGCGACTCTGGTAGTATAACTGATACTTTATGAAATGTCAACACTTTTTTTATAAATATTTTTTTTCTTTTTTCTACAATATATGGTATAATAGCGTAGAGTATAATACTGTAGGTATGTCGGGAGGCACTATGTATCAGTTTATTGTGAATCCCAGCGCAGGAGCCGGAAAAGGATACCGTATTTGGAAGCGTCTGGAACGACAACTGGAAAATGACAGTCAGGAATATCGCGTTTTCTTTACAGAGCGTCAGGGTGATGCAGCGGAGATTGCAAAAGATTTGACCGCAGATAAAGATGAGGCGAAGATTTTGGTTGTTGTCGGAGGCGAAGGGACCTATAACGAAGTTCTAAATGGTGTTTCTTTTAAGGGAATGATAACACTTGGTTATGTTCCGGCCGGGTTCCGCAATGCGATTTCAAAGGGATTTCAATCATATGTAAAAGTAAACGGACAGATAAAACGGGTGCTTCACCCGAAGTATTATCATATGATGAATTATGGTGTTCTGACCAGCGGCGGAGATGAGATTTTTAATCGGAGATTCGGAGGACGCTGCGGGATTGGTCTGGATGCGGCAATTTGTCATAATTTGTTATGTTCTTCTGCGAGAATGCAGATGGGCAGACTTCGCATGAACCGGATACTGCAGTTTTGCATTGGCATGAAACAGCTTGCGTTGGCAAAACCTGTAAAAGGATATATTATTTTTGATCATACAAAGCGTGTGGAGTTTAATCATCTGTACTTTGTGACATTCCATGTCTGCGGAGAAGAGAAGAAGAAAAAGAAGAATGTTCCGAAACATTTGTATTCCGATAGTGGTAAGATGAAAGTATATGTGGCGAACAGCTCAAAAAAGAGTAATATGGTACCGATCCTGAAGGATGTGGTAATGGGTGTCCGTAAGAAGGAGCGGGGCGTGCGCGTGTACGAGTGCAACGAGGCTTCCGTACACCTTAGCAGACCGCTGGCAGTTCATGTTGACGGTGAGAGTTGTATGTGCCAGCAGGATTTGGAGATTCGGTGCATTCCGAGAAGAATCCGTGTAATCGGATCATAAAGATATTAATAATATATGATAGTTGGATCCAGATGGATTCAGGAGAGATGAGGGAGAAATTATGAGAATCGGTCAGGGATATGATGTACATCGGCTGGTGGAAGGCAGAAAGCTGGTTCTCGGAGGAGTGGAGATTCCTTATGAGAAAGGACTGTTGGGTCATTCTGATGCAGATGTGATCGTACATGCGATTATGGATGCGCTTCTTGGCGCCGCTGCGCTTGGCGATATCGGAGAACATTTTCCGGATACAGATGAAAAATATAAAGGTATTTCCAGTATTGAACTCTTAAAGTGTGTCGGCGGACTTCTTGCTGAGAATGGGTTTATGATCGAAAATATTGATTCTACGATCATTGCTCAGAGACCGAAGTTATTAAATTACCGTCCGCAGATGATGGAAAATATTGCTGCAGCTCTTGGAATTGAGAGGAATCAGGTCTGCGTGAAAGCTACGACGGAGGAAGGAATGGGTTTTACCGGAACCGGAGAAGGTATTTCCGCACAGGCGATCTGTTTGCTTTCAACCGTTGCAGATTTTAATTTTGAGGACAGAATGGGACACGATCGCGGCTGTGGCGGCTGTCAGGGCTGTAGACACGAGTAGAGGAAAGTGGCTTGCATCTGCAACAGAGAAATGGTAAGATGTGGGTAATCTTGTTTTGATAAATAAATTATTACATGAATATAAGGAGCAGGAGTATGAAGATTTTTAATACGCTTACAAGAAAGAAAGAAGATTTTGTTCCAGCTGTACCAGGTAAAGTAAATATGTATACATGTGGTCCGACTGTGTATCATTTTGCACATATCGGTAACCTCAGAAGCTATATCATGGAGGACGTTTTAGAGAAGGTTCTCCGTTACTCCGGATATGATGTGAAACGTGTTATGAACATCACAGACGTTGGTCATCTTTCTTCTGACGCAGACACAGGTGAAGATAAGATGCT
>JAZOVL010000226.1:0-7645 GCA_045658685.1 Pilosibacter sp. | reverse complement strand
CACTCTTCCGGAGATTTCAATGTTAAAATTGCTTCAAAAAGATGATCTACTGCTTCAGTCTTAATTTTCTTGTTCATGTCTTGTTAGTCCTCCTCTATGTCTCTGCTTTTATGTTTCGCAACGCTAATTCGTTATGCTTTTCATATTTTAACACACTAAAGTGTTTTCGTCTAGTACTTTAATCACAAAGCATAAAATTTTCTACAACTTTTCCAACACCGTCATCATCATTGGAAGCTGTAATGTAATCCGCAATCTTTCTGACTGGAAGAACCGCATTTTCCATTGCAACACCAAGACCGGCAAATTCAATCATGGAAAGATCATTGTAGCCGTCACCGCAGGCAATCATCTCTTCACGTGTCATCCCGATCACTTCCAAAAGCCGTTCCAAACTCTGAGCCTTGTCAATCCCCTTCGGAAGAATCTCCAAAAAGAACGGCTCAGACCGATATACACTAAAATTTTTACCCAAAGCCGCCTTGACACGCGGTTCTACGAGTGCCAGATAGTCGCCGTCATCCAACATCAGGAACTTCGGAACCTGAAAATTCAGATACTCTTTCGTATTCTCAACTTCCACCAAAGGCATATGTGTGATCCAGCTCTCTTTTTGGCCATATTCATTTTCTTTATTATTGGTAACGATATGCTCTCCCTCATAAGTCAAAAAGTCCACCCGGTGCTCTTCCGCCAGTTCAATAATCTTTCGGTTGGCCTCAACCGGAAGAAGTTTTGAAAAAAGAACTTCTTTTGTCTGGCAGTTTATGATGATTCCACCATTAAACGATAAAATATATCCACCGTAATCTTTCAGACACAATTCCTCTGCAAGGGGTGTTACACCCGGTGTCGGTCGTCCGGAAGCCAATACAACCTTTTTTCCACGTCTCTGAGCTTCCATAAGCGCATCTTTTGTACGCGGAGTTATTACCTTATCTCGGTTGGTCAGCGTTCCGTCCAGATCAAGGAC
Source organism: Pilosibacter sp. (assembly GCA_045658685.1). Taxonomy (GTDB): domain Bacteria; phylum Bacillota; class Clostridia; order Lachnospirales; family Lachnospiraceae; genus Pilosibacter. Next base: position 6,672 of record JAZOVL010000226.1, on the reverse strand, counting down.
GATAATATTGTACTTCTGTTTCTCCATAATCCCAGCATCCTTTACATTATTTTCATTTTGATCATGTACAAACCTGTCACTTTTATCTGATATCCATTTTACACGCTAACGCGCGAAAGGTCAATCAATAAAAAGAAGGCCCCCTCTTTATAGAAGGAGCCATCTTATCTAACCCACTATTTCATTACATTTTCTCACCCGGAACTGCCGGAACTGCATCTTTCGGTACCGGACAGAAATATCCACCGTAGCGTTTCATCTTCGCTTCATACTCGTCTTTTGCTGCCTGTAATACGTCCGGCTTCTCAATCAGGTCTATAGCTGTCGCAGCAATAACTTTGCCAGCCAGGAGTGTTGCCTTGTGGGAAATGGATGTATGTCCACAGGAAACATTCTGCCAGGAGTGACCCGGTGTCCATGCCGGCCATGTGGCAGTGTTAATCTGTGCAGTCGGTACGAGCCAGCTGCAGTCACCTACGTCTGTGGAACCGTGACTGGCTTTCTCTGAGTAGAGATACGGGATCAGGAAATTATTGATCGGCAATGTGCCATGCTCAGAAGCTTTATCTACAAACTCCCAGATTTCCTGACTCTCATTAGTAGCTGCTCCCGGAAGTTTTGTCGGCTTCATCTCTACTGATTCATTGATCACTTTCGCATATTCAATCTCTTCATCTGTGTAGGATGGAAGCTCCACTTCATTGAAGTTATCCCAGAGTAAGGATTCCAGCACTTTATTTGGAACGGTATTGGAACAGCCATCGATAAACTTCTTTTCCATCTTTGTCTCTGTCATCATTGCAGCCGCCTGAGCAATTGTATCTACTCTTCTCTGGAGCTCTAATGCGTCTTTGGCCCATACGGAACGTACCATATAGAGAACCTGTGCTCGCGGCTGTACTACGTTCGGAGAATCTCCGCCGGCATCTGTGATGGAGTAATGGATTCTTGCACCATCCGGCATATGCTCACGAAGGAACTGAACACCAATATTCATAAGTTCTACCGCATCAAGAGCTGAACGTCCCTTCTCCGGAGCGCCTGCTGCATGGGATGCAATACCTGTGAATTTATATTCAGACTGGATACAAGTGTTACATGTACCGCTTGTTACCTGGTTTGTGTTGCCCGGATGCCATGTGAGTGCTGCGTCACACTCTTTGAACACACCGTCGCGGGCCATAAATGCTTTTGTTGCGGCACCTTCTTCACCCGGACATCCGTAGAGGATCACAGTACCACTGCCCTCACCTTTGTCTTCCAGGTATTTCTTTACTGCGAAAGCAGCTGCCATCGCACCTGCACCAAGGAGGTTATGACCACAGCCGTGACCATTTCCGTTGGCAACCAGTTCCTTACGCTCTGTAGAACCTGATACCTGGGAAAGACCTGTCAATGCGTCATATTCAGCCAGGATACCGATCACCGGCTTACCGCAGCCGTATGATGCGCGAAATGCAGTTTCAATATTGCAGAACGGATGCTCCACCTCGAAGCCCTCTTCTTTTAACACTTTGGCATATAATTCACCGGACTGGAACTCTCTTAAAGAAAGCTCTGCAAACTCCCAGATTTTATCAGAAGTGTCAATGATCACATCAGCTTTCTCATCGATGTAACTAAGAACCTGTTTTTTTGTCTCTGTCATAATGATATCCTCCTAAACACACAGAGCACCGGAACCTCTCGCAAGTCTCCGGTGCTCATTCATTCTTTTCAGTATTTCTTAATATAATACCTTACTCAGGAACTCTTTTGTACGCGGGTTCTGCGGATGGTTAAATACCTCATCCGGAGTACCTTTCTCTGCAATAATGCCGCCGTCCATGAAGAATACACGATCGGAGATCTCTTTTGCAAATCCCATCTCATGGGTAACAATTACAGTTGTCATACCGGACTTAACCAGATCTTTGATAACGTAAAGTACTTCACCTACCATCTCCGGGTCAAGAGCGGATGTCGGCTCGTCAAAAAGCATTACTTCCGGTTCCATGGCAAGAGCACGAACAATCGCAAGACGCTGTTTCTGACCACCAGACAGTTTTTTCGGGTACTGGTTGATCTTGTCATAAAGTCCTACACGGTTCAGAAGTTCTTTTGCCATCTCATCAGCTTCTGCCTGTGTCTTCTTGTTCAGAAGTACCGGAGCAAGAGTGATATTCTTGCCAACAGTTAAGTTATTGAATACATTAAAATGCTGGAATACCATACCCATTTTCTGACGATGGATATTGATATCAACATTCTTTGCAGTAATATCCACATCATTAAAATAAATATGACCGGAGTTCGGAACTTCCAGAAGATTTAAACAACGTAAGAAAGTACTCTTACCACCACCGGACGGTCCGATTACGGATACTACTTCACCTTTGGAGATATGCTCGGTAACGCCCTTTAATACATGCAGGCTTCCGAAAGATTTGTGTAAGTCTTCTACACGGATAATTTCTTTGCCATTAGCGCTCACTTGCATTCAACCTCCTCTCTAATACAGCAATCAGCTTGGATAAAATAAATGTTAATAAGAAGTAGATAATACCTACGATTGTCAACGGCTCAAGTACACGGTATGTAATACCATTGATAGTCTTGAACTGAGTCATAAGCTCGCCAATGAAGAATGTGGATGCCAGAGATGTCTCTTTTACGATCGCGATGAACTCGTTACAGAGAGCCGGCAGGATATTCTTTACAGCCTGCGGAATTACGATATGAATCATTGTCTGTGTGCTGTTAAGACCGAGAGAACGAGCCGCCTCTGTCTGACCGATATCAACAGCCTGGATACCCGCACGAACAATCTCACAAACGTATGCTGTGGAGTTTACACAACATGCTACCAGTACACAGGTAAACTCGCTGAGCTCCAAGAACGGAAGCCAGCCCGGAAGCATAAAGTAGAAGAAATATAACTGCAGGAGGATCGGTGTACCACGGATGATCTCAACATATGCAGTTACAATCCACTGGAGCGGTTTAAAGGAACTACGGCGAAGCAGTGCAAGGATAGAACCGAATACAGTACTGATTGCTACAGTCAGCAAACCCATATACACAGTCATCCAGAGGCCGTGTAAAAACAGGTGGCTGTACTTGGACCATACCTGGGCCATTACGCTAAAAAATTCCATACAGGAATTCTCCTTTCTTATTTTTACTTGTATTTTTATTCGCAGACATCGGCCTTCCCTATCAAGCCAGGAAAGACCGATGCTTTATAACTGATTTTATCTGTTTACAGTTACTCTTTCATTAGTCATTGTTAATACCAAGGGACTCTGCAAGTGCCTGAGCCTCTTCTGTCCATGTATCATAGATACCAGACTCATTGATTTCTGTAAGAATCTCGTTGATTGCGTTGATCAGCTCATCCTCACCTTTCTTCATAAGAACGATATTGCCATCATCGCTGTGATCGAACTTCCAGTTAACAAACTCAATTTCCGGATAGGAATCCATTAACATTTCACCGTTATCCCAAGATACTGCCATAGCATCTGCCTTGTCATTGATCAGCATAAGAACACCATCTGTAACAGTTGTGATCGGCTGGAACTGGATATCTGCCGGGAGCTGAGACATAACCAGATTCTGCTGTAAAGAAGCATTCTGTGCAAGAATTTTCTTGCCTGCAAAGTCAGCTGCCTCATCATAGTTAGCGCCCTCACCTTTCTTAACAAGGAGGGAATGGCCTTCATCATCGGAAGTGATATTGTAAAGGATGGATGTACCGTAGTTTGCTGCACGCTCTTCTGTGTATGCAAAACCGGAGATACCACAATCGATAGTACCGGAGTTAACAGCCTGCTGAATAGCGGAGAATTCCATTGCTTTGATTTCAAGATCTAAGCCCATTGCCTCTGCGATATATCTAGCCATTGCCATATCAGAACCAACGTACATATCGTCGCCTGTCTTTGTTACGTCCTTAAACTCCATCGGAGCGAAGTCCGGAGAAACACCAACCATTAATTTACCGGATTCTAAAACTTTTGCAAGACGGGAATCCGGATCAAGAGCTTCTGCTGCTTCAGTTGCCGGAGCTGCTGTTGTAGCTGCCTCTGCCTCTGTAGCTGCCTCAGTTGCCGGAGCTGCTGTTGTAGCTGCTGTTGTAGCTGCTGTTGTCTCTGCTGCACCACCGGAACAACCAGCTAAAGTTACCATAGATAATGCTGCCATCGCAATTAAAAAATGTTTTTTCATAATATTCTCTCCTCTTTATACTCGTTTTCGTTTTAGCGTTTTAATTCGTTAATTGTATGATGATATGCATTATAATGTATAAATATACTTTTGTAAATAGTTTTTTGAATATTTTTGCGACTTTATCTGTTTTATCACTATTCCATGTGTATATTATAGATTCTTTGTGCAATATCACCAGTTATTTTTCCGCATCAAAAAGCAAACCACCCGTTTCCAGGCGGTGTGCTCGAATACATATTATTTTTTATACATTTTCAATGCATAATATACTCTTTGTTAGAAATCGGACAGTATTTTTACATTAATCTCAATCTTTCCCATAGTATCACATGAAAGATTCTTTTGCAATAGGATATTTCATTCCCCATTGTGCCCGCAGACCATCCATCAAGTCGAGCATAAATAATGTATCTTTATGTGGCATCTCCGGACACTCCAATGCTCCGGTTTCAATCGCATCCAGGCAACTTCGTACCTCGTATTCGTAACCGGTGATCTGTTCCGGTCGTTCGATTTTCTCCACCAACTCGTCTTTTCTGTTATATATTGTAAAAGACTTCGGATTAAAGATATTTTCCAGATGAATTCTTCCCTGCTCTCCACAGAACATAACACTGGTATCACCCTGAGCATACATGGAAGCTGCAATCACAGCCATTTTTCCATCGGCAAAATGCAGGGTGATCGATTCCTGGGCATCAACACCGGATTCCGTCATCTGAACAGAACTGTCCACTTTTGTTATCTGATCGCCAAATGCCATAATCGCGGTATTCAAGGGGTAGATTGTAATATCCAGAAGAGAGCCGCCTCCCAGTTCCGGACGATACATACGCGGAACATGATCACTGTCAAACGCAATATTAGCCACCATCAAATGTATCTTTCCAATAACACCGGATGCTAATAAATCATCTAAAATCTTTCTCATCGGCTGGTAACGCGGCCAGATTGCCTCTGTAATGAGCAAACCTTTTTCTTTTGCCATAGAAAGCACCTCGCGTGCCTGAGATGCATTCAAAGTAAATGCCTTCTCGCAGAGCACATGCTTTCCGTATTTCAGACATAATTTGATATGTTCATAATGACAGCCATGCGGTGTTGCAATGTATACAAAATCCACCTGATCATCGGCCAGCATTTCTTCATAAGAACCATATGCTCTTTCAAATCCATACTTTTCTGCAAACACCTGTGCACGTTCTAACTCACGGGCAGCAACTGCATAACAACAGAATCGTCTGCCTTTTTCTTCCATTCCATTTAATGTTTTTGCCATGGTGCCTGCAATATTTCCTGCACCCAAAATCGCAATATGTAACATAAACTGCCCCCCTTTACAAATTGCCGTTTTTCTTATGCCATAACAATCGACCAAGATACATCGCGAACATATACCACCAGGATATGACCTCTGCCCATGCGATTACCATATTTCCAAAGACTGGTCTTAACAGATACGACATGGCGATACGGACCGCCAAAGAACTCATTCCAACAATAGTTGTATAATTCACGTCACCGATTCCCTGCACATAACCACGAATTGCCACTGAAATGCTGAACAGCAAGTAGAACATTGCTAATGCGCGGAAAAAAGCTTTTCCGATCATCACAGACTCTTCTGCAATTCCAAACAGAGCAACCAATGTTCCACCGAAATTAATCACAACAAATGTCATGAACAGGGCAACAACTGCCATGATGCCAATACCGACATACAAGCCTTTTTTTACACGTTCTTTCTGACCAGCACCAAGATTTTGTGATGTAATCGTGGAAATACCTGCCCCCAGATTCATAACCGGAAGCATAATGATATTATCTACACGATAGGCTGTTGAAATTGCTGCAACGGTAATAGAACCGAAACTATTCATAAAACTCTGTAAGATTACATTTCCCAGAGAGTTGATGATAGAGTTCAATGTCAGCGGAATGGAGAAGGCAAATCCCTCATTCAAAATATTCCGGTCAACAAACGATTCTTTTTTACTGAAGCGCAACATTTCATATCGTTTCCAAGTGTAAGAAATAATAAAGAATGTCATCACGATCTGCGAAATGATCGTCGCAGCTGCTGCACCCGCTACACTCAATCGGAATACACCCACGAACAGGATATCTAATATAATATTCGCCACGGATGACACCATAACAGAATAAAACGGTGCTTTACTGTCTCCGCATCCGCGAAGGACTGCACAGTATACATTATAAACGGCAAGAAACGGGACACCGACCAAGACAATACGAAGATACTCCCCTGCCATCTGATAAACATCTTCCGGTATATCGAGGATATGCAAGATCGGATTTATTCCAACAATTCCCATCAGGCAAAGAACAGTGAAAAAAATCCCCATGACCAAAGAAAATGGTGATAACAACATTCTTTGAATCTCCTGTTTTCCTTCTCCGAAATATCGGGCGGCCAAAATAGAAAGACCGCCTGTAAAT
>JAZOVL010000225.1:0-2052 GCA_045658685.1 Pilosibacter sp. | reverse complement strand
CTTTTTCTTCTGCTTCTGCAGCTTTTTCTGCCAATAACTGATTTAAAAACTTCTTTTCTTTTTTTGACAGATTCGCTTCTGCAAGAAGCTCCGGTCTGCGTTCCAGAGTACGGATAATAGATTGCTCTCTTCTCCACTTCTCCACATTTGCGTGATGACCGGAAAGCAGTATCTCCGGTACTTTTTTACCCATAAATGTCTCCGGACGGGTATACTGCGGATATTCCAGAAGATTGTCATGGAAAGACTCGAACTCCGCGGAAACATGGTTATTTAATACTCCTGGAACCAGCCTGGAAATGCAGTCGATCATCATCATAGCCGGAAGCTCTCCCCCCGTCAGAACATAATCGCCTGCTGAAAGGTAATCTGTCGCAATCATCTCTAACACACGCTCATCAATACCCTCATAGTGACCACAGAGGAATACAAGATCATCCTCTTGAGCCAGTTCTTCTGCAATTTTCTGATTGAATACACGACCTTGCGGAGTCATATACACAACTCGTGGTCTGTGACCGATTTTCTCAACAAGCGCTTCATATGCACGGTAGATCGGTTCTGCCTGCATGACCATACCGGCGCCGCCTCCATATGGATAATCGTCTACTTTACCGTGGCGCTCCAGTGTGTAGTCACGGATATTGACTACATCAAAAGAAAGGAGACCTTTATCTGTCGCACGTCCGAGGATACTGGTATTCAGCCCATTGGAAACCATCTCCGGAAATAATGTTAATACATGAAAATTCATCATTTCCTCCTACAGATCGAGCAGTCCGTCCAGAACGTGTACAAGCATCTCACCTTTTTCAAGGTCCACATTTAAAATACAATCCTTGATCGCCGGGAGTAATACTTCTTTTCCGGAAGTCATTTTTACAATGTAAACGTCATTGGCACCTGTCTGAAGTACATCCTGCATAACCCCAAGCTTCTCTCCTTCGTCCGTCATCACAGTAAGCCCGATCAGATCCACAATGAAATTCTCATCCGGACTGAGTTTTACAGCCTGATCTCTCGTAATCAGAAGATCCTTCTGACGCCACATTTCTACATCGTTCATATTATCAAAGCCTTTGAATTTCAAAATGACCATGTTCTTAAAGAACTTAACGCCCTCAACATTCAAAGTTTTATGCTCTTTTCCTGTATCTAAAATTACGGTCTTCAGTTTTTTGAAGCGATTCATGTCATCTGTCGTCGGGAATACTTTTACTTCACCGCGTACACCATGTGTGGATGTAATGACTCCAACTCGTAATAAATTTTCCATTGAAACCTCCAACAAATTAAAAACAGGGCTGCAATCAAATCACTCTGACCGCAGCCCTTTTCTGTTACTGAATCTCAACGATTACTTTTTTATCCATCTTGGAAGAAGCTGCCTTCACTACAGAACGAATCGCTTTCGCGATACGTCCCTGCTTACCGATTACTTTACCCATATCATTGGATGCAACCTTAAGCTCGATAATGATTTCATCTTCTTTCTCGGATTCTGTAACCACAACCTCGTTTGGATTATCAACCAGTGCCTTGGCGATAACTTCAACCAATTCCTTCATAGACAACCTCGTAATTATTCTGTGATACCAGCTACCTTTAAGAGCTTACCAACTGTCTCTGTCGGCTGAGCACCTGTTGCTAACCATTTCTTAGCTGCTTCTTCGTTGAATTTGATTGTGCTCGGGTTTGTGTTCGGATCATAGTAACCAACTTCCTCGATGAAACGGCCATCTCTCGGGCTTCTGGAATCTGCTACTACGATTCTATAAAACGGTGCTTTCTTCTGACCCATTCTTCTTAATCTCATCTTAACTGCCATGATAATTTTCCTCCTAATAATTAAAAAATAGTATTTGTTCTTAAATTTATCAGCTATGCTCTATCGCATTTGCTATCAATCATTTGTCTTAGAACGGCAATTTAAACTTGCCTCCCATAAGGTTTCCAAGACCACCAAGTCCTCCCATTCCTTTGCGTTTACCGGACATCATACCGGACATCTGCTTCATCATCTTTCTGGACTGTTCGAACTGTTTTACAAGT
>JAZOVL010000224.1:0-1811 GCA_045658685.1 Pilosibacter sp. | reverse complement strand
GGTATGTTCGGTGAAGAGCGCGCGAAATTTGAAGCTCAGTGTGACCATGCACTTCAGATGTTGGAGTATGCGTTTGACTTTATGGAAGGAACCTTCGAGGACAGCCAGGAGATGGTTATCTTTATTACAGAGCTGAACTCCAGCTTCTATGCTGTAAAGTTCCTGGCAGAGAATGAGTGTGAGCGTTACTTCCGCTACAACAGCCGTTTATTATTCGATAACAGAGCGGCTGAGATTATGAAGAATTTAGACCGCCTTGGTGAGTTCTAAATCAAATTGGAGGAATTAGATTTATGAGATATGAGGGAACATTATATCGTCCCCCGAGTGAAGCATATAGCCTGATCATCCAGGTGACCATCGGATGTGCTCACAACCGCTGTACTTTCTGCAACATGTACCGCGAAAAACAGTTCCGCATCCGCACCAAAGAAGAGATTATGCGTGATCTGGATGAATGTCGTGCGATGTACGGTCCGCGTGTGCGTCGTGTATTCTTTGCAGATGGAGATGCGCTGGTTGTAAAAACAGAAATTTTATTGGAACTTCTGGCATATGTAAAGAAATTATTCCCGTATTGCGAGCGTGTTTCGTCCTATGGAACAGCGAGAGATGTCCATGCAAAGTCTGAGGAAGAATTAAAGGCATTGGCGGAGGCTGGTCTGGAGCTGATCTATCTCGGCGCAGAATCCGGTGATGATCATGTACTGGAGCATATCAATAAAAACGTAACTGCAGAGCAGATCATTACAGCCGGCCAGAAGTTAAAACGTTGTGGTTTAAAGACTTCTGTAACCTTGATTTCTGGCCTTGGAGGAAGAAAAGGACTTCGCGAGCATGCGGTTAAATCCGCAGAATTGATCACCGGAATGAACCCGGAGTACGCCTCCTTTCTGACCCTTCGTTTGTATGAGGGAACGCAGATGAATGAGGAAGTAAAGCGTGGTGATATGGAGCTGATTACTCCGGATGAGATTGTGGAGGAGCTGGAGCTGTTCCTCAAGAATGTGGATTCTCCGGGAACAGTTTTCCGTACCAATCATGCATCCAACTATGTAGTTCTGGCAGGAGATCTGAATAAAGACATTCCGGAGATGCTGCAGCAGCTGAAGAATGCGAAGAAAAAGCAGAGATATCGACTCGAAGAGTGGAGAAGACATATCTAATAAAATAGACGAAAACAGACAAGGAGCAGATGGCGCGAAAAACACGTTCATTTGCTCCTTGTTTGTTTTAATGAAAAGATTTACTTGTGTGGATTTTTTAACTCATACGACGGATGATACAATCCGGTCGGAGCATAAAACTCGTCTCGAATGTATTGAAATCCCAGCTTGCCAAGGACATGCTTGGAAGCGATATTTTTCGGATTGTGTCCTGCAAACAAGCCGGCTGTGTGAAGAGTTTTGAATGCATGATCAATGACTGCATTGGCTGCTTCGACAGCAAATCCTTTTTTCCAGAATTCCGGGCGAAGATGAAAACCAATCTCAAGGGTATTCTTGTTGTATGGACGAAGTCCACAACAGCCAATCAATTCGCCGGAAGCCAGTTCAAAAAATGGCCAGTACTGCATGCCGTGAGTCAGGTCATTCTCAATTTCTTTGGCGAGTCGGGCTTCAATATCTTCTTGAGAGAAAATTCCGCTGGCGCAGATGTATCTGGTTACCTCCGGATTACCCCAAAGCTGCTCTGCAAGTGGAAGATCATCAGAAGACCATTTGGAAAATCCAATTCGTTCGGTTGTTAAATGATACGTTCTTGTCATATTATAAACTCAATACTGCAGTCTGGGCTTCTGTATCAGCGTC
>JAZOVL010000223.1:0-4568 GCA_045658685.1 Pilosibacter sp. | reverse complement strand
GAAAGGAGGGCATGTCTATGAATGACAAACGAAAAGACGTAAGGATACATGATGATTGGGAAGATGTTCGAGGTCCATTGCTGACCAGGAGTGAGGTATTGATGCGTCTGCAGGAGGAACCGACAGTTTATCGAGATTTTGAAAAGTTGTCTTTAGAGTTTCAGGAGGAGCTGATTGCATTCGCGATGGGAGTGCAAGGAGCAAAGATTACTTATGATCCGTTCTTTAAGTTCATTTTTGATCCGATTATTTATAAAGAAAATGTAGAGGATTTCCTGGAGGCTGTTTTTGGCGAAGCAGTAGAGATCATTGAGGTGCTTCCGAATGAATCGAGAAGATTGACAGATGATAGTTCATTTCTGGCAGCAGACTTGTTGGTACGGTTGAAATCCGGAGCAGTTGTGAACGTGGAAATTCAGCGAGTAGGATATTTATTTCCCGGCGCACGCTGTGCATGTTATTCTAGTGATTTGATTATGCGCCAATACGCGGAGCTGAAAGCAAGGAGGAGACGCGAAGGAAAGCGATTCTCTTATCGAGATGTGAAAAAAGTCTATACCATTGTGTTGATGCAGAGAAGTACGAAGGAATTTCACGCCTTACCAGAGGAGTATTTTCATTTCGCAAAGCAGACATTTGCTACCGGTTTGGATATGGATTTATTGCAGGAGTATGTACTTGTGCCACTTGACATTTTCTTGAATATTCCGCACAATGAAATTAGCAAATTGGATGCATGGCTGTATTTTATCGCATCGGATAAGATGAGCGATATCAAAAAAGTATGTGAAGCATATCCGCAATTTCGCAGACTATACAGAGATGTATTTAAATTCAGATTTCACTCAAAGGAGTTGGTTAGTATGTTTTCTGATGCATTAAGACTTTTAGATGAGGGTACCGCGCAGCTTATGATTGATGAGATGCGAAAGGAAGTGGAGGAAGCAAAGGCAGCATTGCGAGAAGTAATTGAAGGAAGAAATGCGGAGCTGCAGGAGAAAGATGCGGAGCTGCAGGAGAAGAATACGGAACTGAAGGAGAAAGAAGAGCAATTGCTGGCGATGAACACAGAAATAGAAAGATTGAAACATTTACTCGAATCAAAAGGAATACGTACAAACGAAGTATAATAATGGGAATGAGAGGCGCCCATCGTCCACACTTTGCTTGCATTGCGCCTCTCCCCATGCTAAAATATTACTAGCATAAAGCACGTGAGGTAAGTATCATGAATCGAATTAATAATACAAATAAATACCTCTTTGAGGAGCTTGTAAGGCAGATTAAACGTCAATATAATGCTGCCGGAATTGCGGTGGCTGTGATTGATGACGAGGGTAATACGGCGTATGAAAATTACTTCGGTTATCGTGATGCGGAGCGTCAGATTCCGATAGACGAGCATACGATCTTTGGCATGGCTTCTGTGACAAAGTCTTTTGTAGCATTGTCCGTAATGCAGCTTTGTGAGAAAGGTCTGATGAATCTGGACGATCCGGTCAGCAAGTATATTCCGGAGTTCACCAACAAGAATCAGAAGACGGTTTGTGTGCGTCATTTCCTGAACCATAGTGCAGGATTTTATCCGACAACCCGCACTCAGATTAAGGAGACGGCAGCGGAATATGGTTTTTCCGAGGAGAAATGCGGAGATCTGGCATTTGTGACAGAACTGGCTGATATCGGTGTGAAACTGGTGGCGGAGCAGTTGGATGAGCAGGTGTTAGGCGTGGGTCTCAGCGGAGCACCTGGCGCATATATGAGTTACTGTAATGACGGCTTTGGACTTCTGGGTGAGATGGTACGCAGAGTCAGCGGAGAGAAGAGTTTTTCTGATTATGTGAGAAAGAATATTTTGGATCTGTTAGGAATGGAACGAAGCGGATGCGAATATCTGAGGCCACGTTTGGACGAGAATTCTTCCATATTATATACGGTGAAAAACGGTGAACTGATTGGATCCAGAGATTTTTACAACTCCGGTTTTGTACTCAGCGGTGCTGGCGCTATGCGTTCTACATTGGCGGACATGAAAAAAGTTGTGGCTATGTATCTGAATCGAGGAAAATCTCCAAGTGGAGAGCGTCTCCTTTCTTGGGAGGGCGTTCAGACAATATGCAAACCGTCGATTGAATATCGTCCGGAGAGTTGGTATTGCATGGGTCTTGCGACGAAGAAACTGGATGATCTTACGATCGTAGAACATGGAGGAAGCCAACTCGGTGTTTCTTCTAATATGTCCTGGTCTTATGATGCAGGAGCAGGTGTGATCGTGCTCTGTAATACATCGGATGTTCCGGTCAGTGCCATAGCAGATGCAGCGATGCGCATGTATAATGGAAGAAATCCGGTAGATATGCGTGAAATTTATCAGGATAATCCGTGGACAGAAAAGACTGTGAAGGCGGCGATTGGATGCTATGCGACCAACGAAGGCCAGGTACAGAACTCGGTGGTGGAGATTTTCGTGGAAGACGGAGCGGTCGGTCTGCGTGCGGACGGTAAAGCACAGCCATTTATTATGGTGAACGAAAATCTGGGTCTTGTCCGTGGATTTGTGAAAGATGGTTATGTGAAATTGTTTAAAGATGGAGATGGGGATGTGTTTGCAATCGGCTACGGAGGACGCATGCTTCGGAAACAGAATTAAGATTATTTCCGTGCAGTTCGGAGGGTGTACGGTAAATATAGTCGGTTTTTAGGGAAAAAGACCGACAGATAATAAATTTATGGTCGCAGGGGGGCTGCAGATCATAAAAAAGCAAACGAAAAGGTAATTTAATGGAGGGCAAAACAATGGCAATGTATGAGAAAATTGTACAGACAGCAGACAGTATCACAGAGGAATTAGTGGGTATCCGTCGTGATTTCCACAAATACGCAGAGTCCGGTTGGTTCGAGATGCGTACTTCTTCCATCATCGCTCGTAAATTAACAGAGATGGGTCTTGACGAAGTTCTCGTTGGTGAGCAGGTTTGTAAGAGAGAGTCCAGAATGGGCGTTCCGGAGGAAGCAGCACTTGAGAAGAGCTACCAGCGTGCGGTTGAGCAGGGCGGCGATCCGGAGTTCTTACCGTACACAAAGGGCGGTATGACAGGTGTTATCGGTATCATCAAATGTGGCGAAGGCCCGACAGTAGCAATGCGTTTTGATATTGATGCTCTTGGCGTAATCGAGGATCAGGATGATGGTCATCGTCCGGCAGCAGAAGGCTTTGCATCCGTAAACTATGGTATGATGCACGCATGTGGTCATGATGCTCATGCGACAATCGGTCTCGGTGTTGCGAAGACATTAATGGCTATCAAAGATCAGCTCCATGGTACAATCAAATTAATCTTCCAGCCGGCAGAGGAAGGCGTTCGTGGTGCGAAATCTATCGTGGACAATGGTCACCTTGACGGTGTTGATTTCTGTATCGGTTCTCACGTTTCTGATTTAAGAGGCGACGATGCAGAAGTAGCAGTATCTCCGGGCAGCCATGGTTCCCTTGCAACAACAAAATATGACGTTTACTTCCACGGCGTATCCGCACACGCAGGCGGTTCTCCGGAGAAGGGTAAAAATGTTATGTTAGCAGTTGCTACAGCGATCATGAACCTCTATGCAATCCCGCGTCACTCCGGCGGTATGACACGTATCAACGTCGGTACTGTTAACGCAGGTTCTGGCAGAAACGTAATTGCAGACGTTGCGAAGATGGAAATCGAGCTTCGTGGTGAGACAACAGCTCTCAACGATTATGTGGTAGAGTACGCTACAAACGTGATCGAGGCAGCAGCTAAGATGCACGGTTGTACATATGAGATGAAAGTAATGGGCGGCGCTCAGTCCATGACATCCGACAAAGCAATGATCGACCGCATCAGAGCAGCAGCTGAGGCAGTTGGTCTGAAGGTTTCCAAGGACGACAGCAACAGAAGTGGCGGCAGTGAAGACTACTCCTACATGATGACTCGCGTTCAGGAACAGGGCGGTATCGCAACATTCATGCGCGTTCACTCCAAACAGTCCGCACCGGGTCACAATCGTCGCTTTGATATCGACGAAGTTGCAATCCCGAATGCAGTTAAGACATTCTGTGCAGCAGTTTATGATATTATGAAATAATAGACTTTGATAAAAGGCCGGTTTTCCTGTTGGGAAATCGGCTTTTTTGACGAAAATAAGGGATTATCACCAAAAGAACTCCTAAAATCCCCAATCCTTTGTTCACATTTCCTGTTTCCTATGCTATAATGTTACTACCACTAAAACTAACTAGTTTTTTGGCGTTAAAATGAGCAGCAAGAGGTGATATCGTGGTAAGAAAAGAAATGATAGCAATGCTGTTGGCTGGCGGACAAGGCAGCCGTCTTGGTGTACTTACACAGAAAGTTGCAAAGCCAGCAGTATCTTTTGGCGGTAAATACAGAATCATCGATTTCCCGCTGAGCAATTGCATTAATTCTGGCGTTGATACCGTTGGTGTACTGACACAGTATCAGCCATTACGCTTAAATGCACATATTGGAATCGGTATTCCGTGGGATTTAGACCGTAACGTGGGTGGTGTAACCGTTCTTCCG
>JAZOVL010000222.1:0-3829 GCA_045658685.1 Pilosibacter sp. | reverse complement strand
CCTATAAGCCGGTAATCAGAGAGTCAAGCATCATGGAACGTACTGCTACAGAGATGAAGGATATCTATGGTGTATTTTCCAGTAGTGGTACCACGGGAAATAAAACATTTTATATCTATAATAAGAAAGATAAAAAAGTACACGAGGAGTTTGTAAAAGAATTTATGGGGCGTGTTGGCATCGGGGAAAATGACCTCGGTGGAATCATGGCTCCGGTAGATACCGGTGTTATGGCACATACCATGATGTGGCAATTTACCACAATGGGAGCAGGTTATGTGAATTGTCCGATTCCTTCACCGGAAAATATGTTGGATGTGATCACGAATGTGCCGGTTACAGCCATTGCCACAAGACCAAATGTGGTGTCGAACGTGATTTATGATCCAGAGATGGCGAAAGCAGCCCGTGAATCCAATGTAAAAAAATTGCGGGTGGGTGGAGGTTTTCTGTCAAAAGAAAGAAGAAAACTTCTGGAAGAGACATGGGGAGCAGAGTGCTATAACATGTTTGGAATGAGCGAAATGTTTGGTCCGATGGCTGGTGAATGCCCGATGAAAGACGGTTTGCACTTCTTAAATCAGTATCTGATGATCGAACTTGTGGATCCGGTTACATTAAAACCGGTCAAAGAGGGCGAAATTGGAATCGCGGTGTACACCACCCTGTGGGAAAAGGGATTCCCGCTGCTTAGATACTGGACGGATGATGTGATGAGAATTACGTATGAGCCATGTGAATGTGGAAGTGTTTATCCAAGATTATATTATCTCGGAAGACTGGCCGATTATGTGGATGTGAATGGAAAATATGTCTTCACAGAGATGATCGAGGATGTTCTGTTTGCCCATAAGTTTTATGGTGATTACAAGATTTATGTGGAAGACGAAACAATCGTTGTTAAGACAGAGAGTATGGAACAGCAGGTGCCGGAAGCATTACAGATGGAAATGAATCGGTTGTTTGAGCAGAATGTAGAGATCCAGATTGTGATGCCGAGAAGTCTCGGTTATATGGGTCACGGAAATAGAATTGAAAAAGGAAAAAAATAACAACGAAACTATAATAAAAAGAAACGAATAATAACATTAGAAAGCAAGTGCATAGATAGGCTTACAAAAAATCTGATAGGTAAGGAGGGAACATATGAGTGCAAAAGAATATTTACTGAAGTTGTTTTATGAAAATGTATGGTTCAGCGAACGTACGCTGAAATATGCCCTGAAAGAAGTTGAAGAAAAAGATTATTCGCTGGATAAAGTAAAACAGATATTGGAAAATGCAATGCCAACTATGAAGGCGAATTATAAAAAAGTATTTCTTCGTATGGGAAATAAACAGGAATATTACAAATTAAATCAAAAGATTTTCCAAACAAATAAAGTGGGAACGCTTGTCATTCGAAGCCGCTATACCTGCCACAGATTAGTTGGTACTTATAAAGTTGTGATCGCACCGTATTTTGATTATGGTTACAAAGCAGGTACAAAGTACAAAGATGCGGAGCTTCTGGTTCAGGCAGAAGACGGAGAGTTGTCTGTCCTCTATCAGTTTGAAAAAGAACAACTATATCAGGTGATGGTGTTTTACCTATTGGATGGTGAAGAACTGCCGCTGCTGCAGACGCAGGTTTATGCGGTAGATGAGGACCTGTTGGAACGCTATTATCTCAAAGCCGATCTTCATATGCATACGACCTGTTCTGATGGATTTGAGTCGCCGGAGCTTGTGGCAGCGTCCGCAAGAGAAAAAGGCATGGATGTTATTGCTGTTACAGATCACAATAATTATGAAGGTTCGGTGCTGGCTGAGAAAGCCGCAAAAGAATACGGACTTTCCATGACAGTGCTCAGAGGAGAGGAGTATTCCCTTGAATATTCACTAATGCATATCTTGAATCTGGGGGCAGTGGCTCCAATCGATCGCAAATTTTTGCAAATGTCTCTTCTGGAAGAGGCGCGTACACAGGAAATTATGGCGCAGGCGGAAGATGTCGGTGCGGACATCAGAAGTTATGCGGGTCTCCAACGCCTATTAGAAGCGATAAAAGAAATGGGGGGCGTAAGCATACTTTGTCATCCTTTTTGGAAACCGATTGGTGCAAACGGAAGAATGGATACTCCGATGCAGACTTATTTGGATCTAGCAAAAGACCGAAAATTTGACGGGATCGAGATTGTATCCGGTTCGCAGCTAAAAGAGTATCATGTGAGCAATATGCAAGAACTTCTCGCAAGAGAACTGTTTCACAAATTTGACGGGGTTCCGATGATTGGAATATCGGATTCCCATAACTATACAACTGATTGGATCACAGGAAAACACTATACTGTCATTTTTGCAAAAGGAAGAGAAACGCAGGATATTCTTGATGCAATTAGAGAAGGATGGACAGTGGCAGTGGAAGATGTGGAACAAACGCATCAGTGTTATGGTCCTATGCGCCTTGCCTTGTTTACTCATTTCTTATGTGAGGCGTATTTTCCGCAAAAGGCAGAAGCGGCATACTTGGAAGGGCGTAACATGAAGAAAAAACTGGAAACAGAATTTGTCCATCGTGGCAATAAATAATAAGGAGATTAGAAAATATGAAGGCGGAAGTATTAGCTCCAGTTGGGAGATTGGAGGACTTACAGCTTATGATAGATTCCGGCGCAGATGCCGTATATGTGGGATTGAAAAGTTTCAGCTCCAGACCAAGTCTCGTAGATCTGGAAGTGGAAGAGATTCTGAAGGCCAAAGAAATCTGCCACAGTCAGGGCATACGGATCTATGTGGCCATTAATGCATTTGTGGGAGAGAGTCAAATGGCTGAACTGGAAGAAAAACTTCTGGAACTGGATGCCGGAAAAGTTGATGCGCTGATTTTGTCAGAAATCGGACTTATTGCAGATATTATTGGTAAGCTTAAGCATGCGGCGGTTCATGCCAGCACCCTGCTGGGAGCATACAATCTGAAAACAGTACGCATTTTGAAGGAACTTGGCGTAAAGCGAATTATTTTTTATGCGAATCTGTATTTGGATGAGATGGCTGTGATTATGAATGCTGAGCCGGACTTGGAATACGAGCTGGTGGCCGAAGGTGGAACCTGTTTTAACGATATCCGCCAGTGTTGTCTGCCGCACACATTTATCGACGGAGAACATCGCCTTTTCTGCAGAGAAGAATATGACCTGATAGAAGTTGAAAACAGACGGAAGGCGAAAGCACTGGCCGAATATCCGGTACGAAGTGCGGAAATTGCAGGGATGTATATGGCGATGGGTATAGATTCCTTCAAAATTGAAGGAAGAACAGTGGAAGGAAAGTACCGTGCCGATATTGTAAAAAGAGTGAGAAAATGTATTGACGAGTACCAAGAGATACCAGCGAAGAAAGCGTATCTTCACTATGTCTCAAGACTGAATCGGGAAAGCATGTAGGTGTCAGGGAGATAATATTATGATTATAGGTGTGGAAATCTACAACAGAGAAGTCATTCAGAAAATATGCGAAAATCCGAAAACAGACGGAGTTGTGATTGGCGATCTGTATTGTCAGAAGCGCATGTTTGAAAATGGCATTTATGATATGTTCGAATATATAGATGTTTTGAAACAGTATGGAAAAAAGGTAATCTTTCAGACACCCCGTTACATTACAGATAGAAATATGGAGCAGGAGCTTGAAAAACTACGTTTTTTAGTTGAAAAGAAACACATTGATGGGGTCATTGTACAGGATATTGGTGTTGCTGCTGAGATTGCAGATCTTTTTCCTGTCCTTGAGATGATTTGGGGCAGGATGGGATATAACCGCAATCCGGTAGTTAATAAAAGTTTCTTTG
>JAZOVL010000221.1:0-20911 GCA_045658685.1 Pilosibacter sp. | reverse complement strand
TCTCTTCCAATGAGTATGGGATTACAAAACCAAGCGGTAATGTATACAGATTCTCGTAAAGATACGTATCTCCACTTTCTTTCATATATGCCCAGAGATCCGTGTTCGGAACTTCTTCGGAGTACAGAGCATATTTAATAGAAACAAGACTATCCACCAACGGAGTACTTCCTGTAATACTATAGGAGTTTGTAGAAGCCTCACAACCCATTCTTTTAAAGAACTGTGTCAGATCCGCATTGGCTGTGGATGAAAATAACGATACTGACGGAAAATTCATCCATGCGCCATCGTTCTTTGTCTTTCTTGTCTTTTTTTCTACACGATAAAAATCGTCTGCCGGCTCAACCATGTCCATCAAAATCTGAACATCTTCATTGTCCCTCGTATATGCCTCGCGACTTGTGATCGTTACACTAGTCACTGCCATATTCGCCGCTGCTTCTACAGAAACAAGGATCAATGCCAGAAATGCCGCCAGCGCCTGCTTTCCACATTGATGCAGATGAAGAACACCTGCATACATAGCCAGCACAATGATCGCCACATAGAAAATAGAGAAGTGGAAATGTTCCGCATCAATCAACTTTTCTGCCAGAAGTACAAAACAAACACTTCCCAGAAATGCCATATTGACATGTTTCTTCGGCGTTTCTTCTAAATACATATATGCCCGAAAGCATACAAACAGCATCAGGAATATATAAATAAAGGACTGTCTGGCCGGCAAACTGTTTGGATAGTGAAATCCATGCCAGATAAAGTTCAGTACATTTGTGGAAAAGCTGACAAAAAAGATCAGGAGCAGACCACAGTAAACAGCTCGTTCTTTCACAGAAATCTTATTACATACCACATATAAAAGGAAAAATATCAGAACTGCCGCTCCACAGTAGATATTCGGCCAATGATTCAGTCCGATCTCCGTTTCCACACAAGTCAGATGACGTGCGATCATATCAAAAATCGTAAAATAGGAGGTCAGCGTTTTCGGGAAATTAAAATCTCCGGACGCCGTTGCCTGAAGCGCGTAAATCTCCGGGAGCAGTACGACCGCCGCCATCGCTCCGGAAAGCAGGGAGTACACCGCAAAACGGATGCATGCGTCGGTATAATCTTCCCATTCCTCCATCTTTTCCATGATCAGCAGAGCACCGAAATACAGAACCATGAAAATACAGATCATGATAGAAATA
Source organism: Pilosibacter sp. (assembly GCA_045658685.1). Lineage (GTDB taxonomy): Bacteria > Bacillota > Clostridia > Lachnospirales > Lachnospiraceae > Pilosibacter. The sequence continues at coordinate 19,715 of JAZOVL010000221.1, read as the reverse complement.
TAATAATTGGAAAGAATCGAAAGTCCCAATGTAATGCAATACAGGAATCCAGTTCCTTCTTTCACCAGTTTTTCCAGACCGTAAATAATCAGCGGAAATAATAAAATGCAGTCCAGCCACATGATATTCCAGCTGTATGCAGCCATATAACCTGACAGAGCATAGAATATACCGAAGAAACCAATACCGATAGACTCCGTTTTACAATGTTTTCTCAAATACCACGCAAAAGTCAGGCCAGAAAGCCCTGTCTTAAATACGATCATATAGGTCATGAATTCGATGACCAGACTCTTTGGGCAAAGAAAGATCAGCCAGTTCATAGGACTCGCCAGATAATATGCATACAGGGCAGCAAAATTCACACCCATTCCGATATCCCAGCTGTAAAGCAGGCTGCCACCATTTCGAAGCTTATGCTGAAACTCCGAGAAGAACGGAGCATACTGATGGTACATATCCGTTCTTAAAAAACTTTCGTCACCAAACGGAAAAATTCCACGCTGGACAAAAATGATAACCATAATGACCATCGGAATAAAAAAAGCGATCTTCAAGCCATCATTGGGACGGATTATTACATCATTCAAGCGCGGAAGCCGCTTTCGTTTCATTTCTTCCATAATAATATAGGGACTCCTTTTCTATCATTTCCTTTATTTCTTATCCTTCTTTGCAAAAATCAGGATCTTACTGAACACATAATTCAGAATCACTACAACCACCGAGATCAGCAGCTTACAGATAAAAAACTCCATTCCAAGCAGATCGACCATGATAAACAGCGCAACCAGATTAAACAAAAATGTCGCCACTCGACAGGCCACAAACGATACAAATTCTTTCCAGACCTCTGACGGAATCAGGGTGCGGCTCTCAAACACCCACCATTTGTTCGTCACAAATGCAAACAGAACTGCTGCCACCCAGGCAATGGTCTGCGCCGGAATCGTCGAAACATTCGTCCAATAAAATAAAGCATTGGAGATCACATAGTCAATGGCCGTTGTAAGTACGCCAAAAATCAAATACGCAATTCCTTCACGCATCACATTGTTTTTCTTTTCCATAATTATTCTCCATTGTCGTTTTGTCCGGACTGCCTTCACAGTCACAAACACTGCCACTATTTTATTACACGCCCCTCAAAAAGTAAAGGACTGCAAACCGAATAATCGGTTGCAGCCCCCTAAATTTTTTACTTTTAATATGTATGAATACCGACTGTATCGTGCTTCGCACTCCTACAATCTTGCCGTCATTCACAGATTAAGCGTTTAAAAGTTTCTCAATGCTTACTAACTTAACGCATACGCAGAAGATTTCAGCAGCGAGTTTTAACTCCTCTAATGTCGGGAAGGACGGAGCAATACGGATATTGCTGTCTTTCGGATCTTTGCCGTACGGGAATGTAGCACCAGCGCCTGTCATAACTACGCCAGCATCTTTACACATAGCAACGATCTTCTTCGCGCAGCCATCGAGGGAATCGAAGGATACGAAGTAACCACCCATCGGTTTTGTCCATGTACCAACCTCAAGACCAGCGAGTTCTTTGTTAAGGATCTCGTCTACTGCCTCGAATCTCGGACGAAGGAGTTCTGCGTGTTTAGCCATGTGAGCTGCAAGACCTGCACCATCTTTAAGGAAACGAACATGACGAAGCTGGTTGAGCTTGTCGTGGGAGATGAGCTGTGCGTTCATCTGTTTCTTCATATCCTCGATGTTTGCTTTGGATGTAGCGATAGCGGAGATACCAGCACCCGGGAATGTAACTTTAGCTGTGGAACCGAATTTGTATACCATATCCGGGTTGCCAGCTTTTGCACACTCGTCAAGGATTTCAAGAATCTGAGCCGGTTTTTCCGGATATAAGTGGTGTACGCAGTAAGCGTTATCCCAGAAGATACGGAAATCTTTAGCTGCCGGCTTTAAGTTAGCGAAACGTTTTACTGTCTCGTCAGAGTAGCACTCACCAGACGGGTTGGAGTAAAGCGGTACACACCAGATACCCTTAACTGCCTCGTCGTTGTTAACGTACTCTTCAACCATATCCATATCCGGACCGTTCGGAGTCATCGGGATGTTGATCATCTCGATACCGTAGAAGTCACAGATAGAGAAGTGTCTGTCATAACCCGGAACCGGGCAAAGGAATTTAACTTTATCAAGCTTGCACCACGGTGTGCTTCCCATTACACCATGTGTGTAGGAACGGGAAACTGTATCGAACATTAATGTAAGGGATGCAGAACCATACATTACAACGTTCTCAGCCGGAGCGGACATCATCTCGCCCATGAACTGTTTTGCTTCCTGAAGACCTGTAAGCACGCCATAGTTTCTTGTGTCACCATCAACTGTGTTGAAGTCACTTGTTGTGTTTAAGATCTCTAACATTGGAAGGGAAAGATCAAGCTGATCAGAGCTTGGCTTACCACGAGCCATGTTGAGGCTGAGGTTCTTACCCTGGTACTCTTTGTATACAGCTGTTAACTGCTCTTTTAAAGAAGCGAGCTCTTCCTTGGACATTAAATGATACGGTTTCATATCAAATCTCCTCCATTTCTTAATACATATTTAAAATAATTCTTTCGGCGTATATTCAACGCCGATTACCCTATGGATCTGTTTCTATTATAATCCAAGCGCCAAAATCTTACAATACAAATTTATGGATTCACACTTAATTTTCCTACATTTTTTCCTGTTAAAGTTGTATATTATTAAGTTCCATTGATTGACAATTATTGCAGGGTAACGTATCATATTTGTAATCAAAAGACTGTTAGGAGGGATTTTATGAAAGACTGGAAACGATATCTTTTGATCTCCGGCATTTTAGCTCTGGCATCTGAATTATACTGGGAAGCATTTGCCCCCGGTTTTCGCATTTCTTCTGCGGTCATTCTGCTTCCAATCCTGTTAATGACCATTGGAAAAAATCTTTCAACCTTTAAAACATGTATTATTACTGGTCTTATCCTCTTACTGTTCCGTTCCATTTTGAGAGGAAGCGGAATCACAGGGGCTTCGAATATGCTTCTTTTTCTACTTCCAAATGCGATGTTTTACCTATGGTACGGTATCATTTTTACAATTTTAGTCCCAAACAAACATACCTGCACTTACAGCATGCTAATGATAGCCCTGTTTACCAGCGATTTTCTCTCAAACATTCTGGAGCTTTGTATTTTCGAGAGCAATGATGCCAACGCTTTTACCCTTTGGAACTTTGGTATTCTGGCACTGATCGCCCTGTTCCGCTCCCTGCTTGCCGGTCTGTTTTTGGTGGCAGAGTCTCAATACCGTGCACTTTTAAAAAGCGAAGAACACGAAAACCGCTACCGCCGTCTATTCCTGATGACTACGGCTCTGAAAAACGAAATTTATTTCATGAAGAAAAATTCCGAAGAGATTGAATCCGTCATGGGCAATGCTTACAGACTTTATGAAAAACTTTCTGATATGGAAGATATTCCGGAGGATATGAAACGGATGTCCCTGGCCATCGCCCGTGATGTCCATGAAATCAAGAAAGATTACATTCGTATCATCCAGGGTATTGAAGCTGAGATCACCGAGGAATTTGATGAAAAGCGGATGAATTTCCAGGACCTTCTAAATATCCTTGAAGCCACCACCTACCATCAATTGGAATATCGCCGGGTCAACATTCAGTTAGATTTCCAGTGCAAAAACAATTTTGTTACAACCGAACACTATGAATTGATGGCAATTTTAAAGAACATTGTCAATAATGCCATCGAAGCAATCGAAGGATCGGGAAAACACGGCGTCCGCGGAACCATCCAGCTCACAGAGCAACTCGTTGACGGTTTTTATGAATTTCAAATCACCGACAACGGCCCTGGAATTTCCACAAGGCATCTGCCAAATATTTTCAAAATGGGATATTCCACAAAATTTGACTATAAGACCGGAAACATCTACCGCGGTGTTGGTCTTTACGGAGTGAAAGGAACTGTAGAAGAAAAATTCGGAGGAACAATTGAAGTGGAGTCGGAACCTGGTAAAGGAACAACCTTTACAGTGCGGATTCCATCCAAATCGCTGAAGGAGGTTTAAGAATGCGCATTTATATTGTAGAAGACGACCTTGCCATTATTAATATTCTGGAGGACATCATTGAAACCCAGAATCTCGGAGAGGTCTGTGGCGACTGCGGCGGCGAACCGGCAGATATCCTCGAAGTATTACGATGCAGACCAGATGTCGTTCTCGTGGATTTCTTTATGCCGATCATGGACGGTGTGGAATTTGTAAAGGAACTCCGTTCTGTCAACGACAAAGTCAAATGCATCATGATCTCCCAGGTTTCATCCAAAGAACTCATCAGCAAAGCATACAGTGCCGGAATTGATTTTTTCATTAACAAACCGATCAATCTGATCGAGGTCAAGTCTGTTTTGAAAAATGTTGAAAAACAGTTGGAAAATGAACGCACGCTGGACAATATTCGAAAGATGTTTATGTCTGAGATCAATCAGATCTCTTCTCCGGTCGAAAAAAATGATTCTTATGGGAAGAAACTGAAATACATCCTGAACCGGATTGGCATGTCCGGTGAAAAAGGCTGTCCGGACATCATTAAAATCTGCGAATATCTCCACAACAACCAGATACCTGTTTCCCAGTTGAGTGTCGCACAAATCTGTGAAAGGGTCAGCGATTCACCCAAAAACATGGAGCAGAGGATCCGCCGTGCGATTGCAGCAGGAATGTCCAACGTAGCACATATGGGAATCGAAGATTTTATGAACGAGACTTTTACTACATATTCCGGTACTCTTTTCTCTTTTGAAGATGTAAAGGCGGAAATGGATTTTATCCGTGGCAAAAAGAATTATGGGGGTAAAGTCAGCATCAAAAAGTTTATTGACGGCCTAATGCTGGAAGCCGATCGAGAAATTTAAAATTCTTCTTGACTTTTTTTGAGTTTTTTTGAAGTAGGGTTTTATAGTATAACCATAACTTGTTGATGCAATCTTTTCATGTTTTTGTATACTGCCAGACAACGGCAGAGGAGACAGGCAATTCTCCTTTCCCCAAGAGCTGACTTTATCAGTTCTTGATGGACATCCCCAAAAAACAGAGACGCGACTGGCACTGTGAAATAGGTTTAAATAGTGAAGGAAGAAGGCAATAGCACTATTGGATATTTTTATTAAACGCTTCACAGGTGCCACTCTGTTGGGATAAACTCCAGAACATTTTTAATTCGCCCCCCCTGTAACTCAACTCCTATAAATGAAAAAGAGGTCCTTTCACATGTATCCCCTCATTTGTGAAAGGATTTCTTTTTTACTTTTCTATTTCCTTTTCCGTAATTCTGTGTTAAAATCCGTCCGTGATAGAACCTTTCAGCTTCTATTGATTCTTATAACATTTAGTGGAGAATATATTTATGAAACAAAAGATCATTCATTTTGCAAAAACAGAGTTCGTGCTCTGCATCGCTGCTGTCTGCGCAGTCGTTTCCATGTTTTTTGTACCGCCGTCCGCAGCCTATCTGGACTATATCGATGTCCGCACCTTATGTTTATTATTTTGCCTGATGGCTCTGGTAGCAGGATTTGGAAAATGCAACGTATTCCGCCTCCTGGCACAGACATTGCTTTCCAAACAGAAAAACACCCGTGGTCTTTCCGTCGTATTAATCCTGCTTCCGTTTTTCAGTTCTATGCTGATCACCAATGACGTGGCACTGATTACGTTCGTTCCTTTCACGCTTCTGGTTCTGTCCATGTGCGGACATATGGAAGCTGCTCCGGTACTGATCGTATTCCAGACCATTGCTGCGAACCTTGGAAGTATGGCGACTCCGTTCGGAAATCCACAGAACCTCTTCCTATACGCAAATTATGAGCTTTCCGCAGGTGATTTCTTTGGCACCGTGGTTCCGATCGCTGCCGTAAGTTTTGTATGTCTGTTAATTTGCGGACTTACTCGCAAAAGCGACTCAGTAACTGTGAATTTCTCAGAAAAAGCAGAGCTGGCACATCCGAAGCTCTGCATTCTGTTCGCAGTTCTGTTTGTACTGACACTGCTCTCCGTATTCCATGTGGTACATTATGCTGTGGTGACTGCCATCGTTGCAGTTCTGCTGTTTGTATTTTCCCGGGATCTTTTAGGTGAAGTGGACTACATGCTTTTGATCACTTTTGTCTGCTTCTTTGTCTTTGCTGGTAATATCGGAGTAATTCCGTCCGTGAATGAGGCACTTTCCTCCGTTATGGAGAAAAATGCTCTGCTGACTTCCATCCTTGCAAGCCAGGTCATCAGCAATGTTCCGGCAGCTGTCCTGCTTTCCGGCTTTACCGAAAACTGGCAGGCGCTTCTGGCAGGAACCAATATCGGAGGCCTTGGTACACCGATTGCTTCCATGGCAAGCCTGATTTCTCTGAAACTTTACATGAAATCCGAGGGCGCCAAGTCAGGATTTTACATGGTGTTCTTCACAGTAACCAATGTGATCGGTCTGGTGCTGCTGACTGGATTCTATATGATGTTTTGTTAAATAATTTTACGCCGAAGATACGGTTTCGAAGTATCTTCGGCTTTCTTTTTGCTTGCATTTTTGACTTTACAATGATATAATGTTCAATAATTAAAATTATTTTAGTTTTTTGAACACTTGTTCAAAATCAAGAAAGAAGGTTCTCCATGAATAGACAAGAATCCTTAAAAGATAAAATTGACTGGACCACCGTCATCGTTCCATTTGCATTGATCGCATTTTTATGTGCAGGCTTTATTCTGGCTCCGGAACAGTCGTCCGGGATCATCGCTCAGATTCGCTTCCTTTTGGGTGATACGCTTGGTCTTTACTATCTGATCATCGGTCTTGGAGTATTTCTGCTTTCTATTTATCTGGCATTTTCCAAGTACGGTTCCATCCGTCTTGGCCGTCCGGACGAAAAGCCGAAATACAAAGATTTCACATGGGCAAGCATGATGTTCACTGCAGGGCTTGCAGCTGATATCTTATTTTACTCATTCTGCGAGTGGATCTTATATGCCAGCGATCCGCATCTGGAGAGCCTGGGTTCTATGCAGATCTGGTCCAGCACATATCCTTTATTCCACTGGGGTCCGATTCCGTGGAGTTTTTATCTGGTGTTAGCTGTGGCATTCGGTTTTATGATTCATGTGCGCGGCTGCCACAAACAGAAATATTCCGAAGCATGTCGTCCTCTCTTAGGTGATAAGGTTGATAAACTTCCGGGAAAATGCATTGATCTTCTCGCACTGTTTGCCCTTCTCGCCGGAACCGCAACTACATTTGCCCTGGCAACTCCGCTGATGGCACAGGTATTTTCCAATCTGCTCGGAATTGACAATTCCAAATGGCTGACCATTGCAATCCTCGTTGTGACTTGTATCGTGTATACACACGCGTTGATCAATGGAATGAAGGGAATCTCTGCTCTTTCTGCTTCCTGTATGTATCTGTTCTTCACACTTCTGGCATACGTCCTGTTCGCCGGCGGTGAGACAAAATACATTGTGGAGACAGGATTTGCAGCCATGGGTAACCTGGTTCAGAATTTCTTTAGCCTGGCAACCTACACCGACCCGATTCGTGAGACTTCATTCCCACAGAACTGGACGATCTTTTACTGGGCATACTGGATGGTATGGTGCGTGGCATCTCCATTCTTTATTGGAACTATTTCCCGTGGCCGTACAGTCAAACAGACCATTCTCGGCGGATACATCTACAGCCTTGGCGGTACATTCTTAAGCTTTATCATCCTTGGAAATTACAGCTTGGGACTCCAGATGAACGGCAAACTCGATGTCATGACCCTTTACAATGCCAGCGGCGATCTGTATTCAACCATCCTTTCCATTGTTGAGACCCTTCCACTGGCTCCGATGGTGATGGTCATTCTCGTGGCCGCTATGATCGCATTCTATGCGACCAGTTTTGACTCCATCGCATTGGTTGCTTCCGCTTATACTTACAAGCAGCTGACCGGTGACGAGGATCCGCACACTTACGTAAAAATGTTCTGGTCCATTATGCTGATCCTGCTGCCGATCGCACTGACCTTCTCCGACAGCTCCATGGCAAACCTGCAAAGTGTTTCCATCATCGCAGCTTTTCCGATTGGATTGGTCATTATGCTGATTATCGCAAGCTTTTTGAAGGATGCAGATCAGTATATGGAAAGTTTGAAATAAAAATTTTTCATCAAAAAAGAGCATACTTGGGAGTTCCGTCATTCTCCCAAATATGCTCTTTTTTAACACTACACCGTTTTTTTACTCTCAGCCGTACTTTTCATTTTCTTATAAAGAGCCTTCGCAGTCTTGCGCTCCGGTTCCTCATCCGTTTGACCGCCGTAGCGGACATCTCGGTAAAGATTTGTAAATTCGTCTACAGATTCCTCATCTCCCCAACTCTCCACCGCAATCGTACGCATCATCTCGGTTGTCACCATCTCGCTTTCCGGCTCCAGACCGTGTTTCCTGCAAAGTACAAGAAACTTGCGATAATAATAACGCACATTTTTCTCGTCAAAGAAGGACGGCTTTTTCACCATCTTGCGTTCGCCTGCCGCAATCGTACTTTTCTTCACTTCACCCTGAATCTTTCGGTCTCTTCCGCTTCCGGATACAGAAAGCTTCTGATATAAGAAATAAAAGATGACTGCAAAGATCAGAGCCACGATCACGATGCCTGCAGCTTTCGCCCAGAGCGGAGTTTCCGCCAACGTTTCATTTCCTGTCAGCTGCAGAAAATCCTGGCCGGTTCGGTTGTCCACTTCTACTTCGTACTCGGCAAATTCGACATTGGAAAACAACGCCGCTATAAACGGCTCCAAAAGCATAAATACTGCCTGCAGCAGATTTAAAAAGACCATCAGCACCGGAAGCACCAAGGTCATATAAAAGTCCCCCAACATCTTCCATGCGAAACCTTTGACCGCCTCCGAAGATAAAATCATTGCACTTCCAACGATCAAAAACAATTCCACACCATTGGAACTCCAGAACTTGCGCTTTTCCTGGCTTCCGCCGACCAGACGTCCGGCCCGCAGGAATAAGATCGCAGCCACCACGAATATGGCCACATACGGTGCACAGGTTTTCTGCCAATCTGCAAACCCCTGCAATACCACTTCGTAGATCTGAATGACTGCCAAAGCCTTCGCTTCCGTCAGAGCAATATCCTGAATGCGTCCTTCCAGGTCTTTTTTCTTCCAGTTCATTACAATCCAGACCAGCCAGGCAGCCAGCACCGCTGTAAGCCCCCAACGGATTGCCGGATTGTCTCCGGAAATCAAAGGATTAAAAATCGCCATAAAGAATGACGCGTCCAATAACAGACGTAATATCAGCACATCCATCCTTTATTCCTCCAATCCGTCAAATAATTTCCGTTCTTTTTTGTTATTTTCCTGTTCTACACGCCTCAGCTCTTCTTCACCCATGACCTCTTCCGCGCTGATCACCAGCACGCTTCGTCCGGTACGCTCTGCAAGACCTGCCACCAGTTCATCCAGACGTTCCGTACGCTCTGGTGTCACAACCACGAAGCTGTTTCCACCGCGAGCGCCTTTTAGCACACGCAGAAAGAATGTGTCCAGTGGCTCCGCCACATCATATGTCATTCGGCCTAAGCCTTCCAGAACTGTTTCCAAATGTGTCGCTCCGAGGCCTTCCTCTACGCGCTTCCAGTTACCCATCGCACCTGCAATGGTACCATTGGTGTAAAAATCATAAGAAATCTTCTTCTTTTCCAGTTCCTCGCAAAGGCTCCGTACCATGGAATAAGTCTGCTCCAAAAGCATGGACACATATTTCCCTTTGCTGCATTCTGTATTCAGAAGCACGGTACAGGAAAGATCTGCCACCGGCTCCTGCTGCTTTACCAGAAGACGATTGTGCCTTGCACTCTGCGTCCAGCTGATGGCACGGAACGGCTCACGTCCTGTATACTCACGGAATCCGATAGTCAGCACCGGATCCTCAAACAAACTGTTTCGAACCGCATAATCACCCAGATAGCCACCCAACAGCAAAGAAATCTCTCCGTGTGGGTATGCCTTCGGTTTTACAACGATTTCTGTCATCTCCGGATAATTTTCCATGGAAGTCTGATATCCCAGGAAATCTCCGCACTCTACGGAAGAACCACGAAAGAAATAGCGTCCCCGCTCCGGAAGCTTTACCTTGCGAACCAGCTCCGTTTTCTGGTGACCTGCCAGATAAAGAACACTGCGAAGGCCCATAATCCCCTTCTGTTCTACCTCTTTATCTGTTTCAACAAAACGCAGTCCTCTGGGAACAAGCTCCATCACACGAAGGTACGGAACCATCAGCCATTTATCATTCTTTACAGTCATCGTCCAGGTGAACGGCTCATCTGGCTCCACGAGCATCTTATCCAGCGATGTTTTGAACGAAACATGATCCAGTCCATGTACCATGGAATATTTTTCCACCCAGTACAGGACCACCGCCAAAACGATCAAAAATAAAATCATACCATTTCTCCAATTAGTTTTCCATCGGAACCGGGATTGTCTCAATCATACGGTTCAGATACCGTTTCGCATCTGCAAAGCTCTCTGCACCCTTGGAAATGATACGATGGCTCAACACATAAGGTGCAACTGCCAGTACATCTTCCGGAATCACATAATCTCTGCCTTCCAACGCAGCTTTCGCCTGAGATGCTTTATAAAGAGCAATGGCACCACGAGTGGAAACGCCTGTCACAAAACGACTCTCTGTTCTGGTTTTCTCAATAATGTCCATCATGTAGCTCAAAACATCCTTGTGCACGCGCACCAGCGGGAACTGAGCCTTCATCTCTTTAATCTCTTCTGCTGTCAGTACCGGAGTCAGCACTTTCAGTAAGTCTGCGGAAGACGGTCTGGAAATAACTGCCATCTCCTGCTCTCTTGTCATATAACCGAGGCTGATCTTCATGAAGAAACGGTCTAACTGCGCCTCCGGAAGCGGGAATGTGCCGTAAGACTCAATCGGGTTCTGAGTCGCCATTACGAAAAACGGCTCTGCCATCGGATATGTGGTACCATCCACGGTGATCTGAGCCTCCTCCATAGCCTCCAGCAAGCTGGACTGTGTACGCGGAGTCGCACGGTTGATCTCGTCTGCCAGAACAATATTGGTAAATAACGGACCTTTTCTGAATTCAAACTCGCCGGATTTCTGATTGTAGAAGTTGATACCAGTCAGGTCAGACGGCAGCAAGTCCGGTGTGAACTGGATTCGCCTGAAATCGCTGCCCACAGTTTTTGCAAATGCTCTTAAAAGCATGGTCTTACCAGTTCCCGGAACGTCCTCTAAAAGAACATGTCCGGAACACAAAAAGCTTACAAAAATCAGCTTGATCTCTTCTTCTTTTCCTACAATTACTTTGGAGCAGCTTTCTACTACCTTGGCTCCATTTTCTTTAAACATCTTGTAATCCATGTATTTTCCCCTTGTTTTCCCTTCATATGTAACCGGACTTTCACCCGACTTTGAAACAAAACAGCAGAACCCCTTTCATCCGCCATGCGTGGCAACTCCGGGGGCCTGCTGCCCTTGTTTCCTATTGTGTTATTCCATTTCGCCGCCTTTCACCTGCGGACGGCCAAGACTCTCCCATTTTAAGAATGCACTGATAAATCCGTCAATCTCGCCATCAAGAACATTACCTACATTACCAACGGAAAATCCGGTTCTATGGTCCTTGATCATGGTATACGGCTGCAATACATAAGAACGAATCTGGCTTCCGAATCCATTATCCAGGACATCACCACGGATACCGGAGATCTTCTCAGCATTCTCCTGCTGTTTCAGCATATACAGCTTCGCTTTTAACATCTGCATCGCCTTATCCTTGTTCTGGAACTGAGAACGCTCATTCTGGCACTGAACCACAATTCCGGTCGGAAGGTGGGTGATACGGATCGCAGAAGATGTCTTGTTGACATGCTGTCCGCCTGCGCCACTGGAACGATACGTATCAATACGCAGATCGTCCATATTGATCTCAACATCCAGATCCTCCTCGATATCCGGCATAATGTCGCAGGACACGAAGGATGTCTGTCTCTTGCCGTTGGCATTGAACGGAGAGATACGAACGAGACGGTGCACGCCACGCTCAGATTTCATATATCCGTATACATTCTCGCCATTGATCTGAACGGTTACCCATTTGATTCCCGCTTCATCACCGTCCTGGAAATCCAGAACTTCCACGGAGAATCCTTTGCGCTCTGCCCAACGACAGTACATACGGTATAACATACTGCACCAGTCGCAGGCTTCGGTTCCGCCTGCGCCGGCACTTAATTTTAAAATCGCATTGTTGCTGTCATATTCGCCTGTCAGAAGTGTACGGAGACGAAGTGTCTCAAACTCAGACACAAACTCATCTAACATCTCCTGAATCTCCGGAATGATCTCCGGATCATTTTCCTCATAACCAATCTCGATCATAAGTCCGATCTCTTCATGCTGATTCTGAAGCTTTTCAAAACCCTCTACTGTATCTTTCAGAGTCTTTGCTTCCTTTACCATCTTCGCTGCTCTGTCTGCGTCCTCCCAGAAACTCGGCTCTTCCATCGTTCTGTCAAGCTCATCGATCTTCTTCAGCTTAGCATCCAGATTCAGCGCAACACGTACTTCCTGAAGCGGTTTTTCATATGTGGATAATGTGTATTTAAACTGGTCTAACTCAACCATCGAATACGGTCCCCCTTATATTAAGCCAGTCTGCCACAGCACTGTTTGTATTTCTTGCCGGAACCGCACGGACACGGAGAGTTCGGGTAAACCTTCTGCTCTGCCTTTTTCGGTGCCTGTGCAACGCTCTCGTCACGGTTTGTGCTGATTACTTTGACAGTCTTCTGTCTCTTGATATCCTGTTCCACTCTTACATGAGTCAGAACACGTACAGTCTCTTCCTGGATCGCAGCAGACATATTTTCAAACATATCGAACGCACTCATCTTGTATTCTACGAGCGGATCTTTCTGTCCGTATGCCTGGAGACCAATACCCTGCTTTAACTGCTCCATATCATCGATATGGGCCATCCATTTATTGTCAATTACCTTTAAGAGGATCACACGCTCGATCTCACGGATCTTCTCCGGATCCGGGAACTGCGCCTCATGTGCCTCGTAAAGCTTCACTGCCTGCTCTTTCAGGATATGCTTTAACTGATTCTTCTTCATACCCTTCATATCCTCAGAATAGAGGATCGGATTCAGCGGAATCACGGAAAGAAGGAGTTCATTGAGCTCTCTGTAGTCCCACTTCTCTGCCGGCTGGTCATCACCAACAGACATATCCACTGCATTTTCTACGATATCGTTCATCATCTTGACGATCACATCTCTCATGTTCTCGCCATTCAGCACCTGCATACGCTCTGCGTAAATAACCTCACGCTGCTCATTCATAACTTCATCGTACTTTAACAGGTTCTCACGAATACCGTAGTTATTTGTCTCGATCTTCTGCTGCGCTTTCTCGATCGCAGAAGATAACATCTTATGCTCGATCTGCTCATTCTCCGGAACACCGAGAGCATTGAACATATCCATCAATTTATCAGAACCGAATAAACGCATCAGGTCATCTTCCAGTGAGATGTAGAAACGGGATTCACCCGGGTCACCCTGACGACCGGAACGTCCGCGAAGCTGGTTATCAATACGTCTGGACTCATGGCGCTCAGTACCAATGATCTTCAGACCACCGGCTGCCTTTGCAACATCATCCAGCTTAATGTCAGTACCACGACCGGCCATGTTTGTTGCGATCGTAACGGCACCTGTCATACCAGCATCCGCAACGATCTCCGCCTCACGCTCATGGAACTTTGCATTGAGGACATTGTGCGGGATTCCACGTTTTTTCAGTAACTGGCTCAGCATCTCAGAAGTCTCGATGGTGATCGTACCAACCAGTACCGGCTGTCCCTTCTTGTAAGTTGCCTCGATCTCGTTTACAACCGCAGTGAATTTCTCCTTCTTGGTCTTGTAAACTGCATCCTCATGGTCCTTACGTTTTACCGGTACGTTCGTCGGGATCACGATAACGTCCATCTCATAGATGTTGCGGAACTCTTTTTCCTCTGTCTGAGCAGTACCTGTCATACCGGCTTTCTTTTTAAATTTGTTAAAGAAGTTCTGGAATGTAATGTTTGCAAGAGTTTTGGACTCCTTGCGAACCTGTACACGCTCTTTCGCCTCGATCGCCTGATGGAGGCCGTCAGAGTAACGGCGTCCCGGCATAATACGGCCGGTGAACTCATCGACGATCATAACCTGACCGTCTTTTACTACATAGTCCTTGTCGCGATGCATCATATAATGTGCACGAAGTGCAAGGATCATGTTGTGCTGGATCTCCAGGTTCTCCGGATCTGCCAGGTTCTCAATATGGAAGAAGCGCTCTACCTTCTGCACGCCCTCGGCAGTCAGGTTTACGACTTTGTCCTTCTCATTCATAACGAAGTCACCTGACTCCGTCATCTCTTCGCCCAACAGAGCCGCTAACTTGTTGAACTCCGTCTCCTCACCCAGTGTCATCTGCTGTGCGAGGATATTGCACATCTCATAAAGCTTTGTGGACTTTCCGCTCTGACCGGAAATGATCAGCGGTGTTCTCGCCTCATCGATCAATACAGAGTCAACCTCATCGATGATACAGTAGTCAAGACCGCGAAGAACCATCTCCTCTTTATAAATCGCCATGTTGTCACGGAGATAGTCAAAGCCTAACTCGTTGTTTGTAACATAAGTGATATCGCAGTTGTACTGCTTCTGTCTCTCCTTGGAATCCATGTGATTCAGGACCACACCGACTTTTAAACCGAGAAATTCATGGACCTGACCCATCCACTCCGCATCTCGCTTTGCAAGATAATCATTGACAGTAACGATGTGAACGCCCTTTCCTGACAGCGCGTTTAAATACGCCGGACATGTGGAAACGAGAGTCTTACCTTCACCTGTCTTCATCTCGGCGATACGGCCCTGATGAAGAACCACGCCGCCGATCAGCTGCACATGGTAATGCTCCATATTTAAAACTCGTTTACTTGCTTCACGAACAGTTGCAAATGCCTCCGGAAGAATATCATCCAGAGTTTCGCCTTTTGCCAGACGCTCTTTAAATTTTCTTGTCTGGTCTCTTAATTCCTCGTCACTCATCGCCTGCATCGTCGGACGCAGATTTTCAATTTTATTTACAATTGGTTTGATCGTTTTTAACTCACGGTCACTATGTGTACCAAATACTTTTTCAAAAAGACCCATGTTCACGCTCCTAGCTTATAAATTGGTATACTTACCTAATGATACAATCCTTTATATTTTAACACTTTCACATCCTCAATTCAACGGGTTACGTAATTTTTTACACTTTAGTCACAAATTATTAACAAACATCCTGTCGACATAATTCCTCATTTTATTGTAAACCAGACAAATTGCACAAAAATTATGTTCGATTTTTGACTTATCCACTTTATCCACACTAATCCACAATTCCTATGTTGAAATCTTTCCACCCAAAATATGCCTGTTTTATGGGATAAATTCAGTTATACACCAAGTTATCCACATTATCCACAATTTTATCCACGGGAAAACTCCCGATTCCCGTGGATTTCTCAGTTGTTTTATTTTTGTACACATTTTATAAAATTCCCTTTTTCGACTTCTTTTTTCCCTAAAACCATTGACAAATAATGAACCCTGTCAAGTGCTTTCCTATCGTTTTAATACTTTTTTAATATATTTAAATTGTCGCAAATCTTTTGGATATTGGTTGTTTTTTACAGAATTATGTGTTATAATGAAGCCATCCTAATAAAGAAGGAGTGATTCTATGCGTTATATCATTAGTGGAAAAAACATCAACGTGACGGCACCTTTAAAAGAAGCTGTAGAAAACAAACTTTCCAAACTTGACCGTTATTTTTCTCCGGATACGGAAGTGCATGCTACACTGAGTGTGGAAAAAGGACGTCAGACTATTGAAGTTACTATTCCGATCAAGGGCACCATTATCCGTGCTGAACAGGACTCCAACGATATGTACGTTTCTATTGATCTTGTAGAAGAGGTCATCGAGCGTCAGATCAAAAAATATAAAACAAAAATTGTAGACAGAAAACAGAGCGCAACTGCATTCAGCGATCTGTTTATCCAGGAAGAAGCAGAACCAGAGGAAACCATTAAGATCGTAAAGACAAAACGTTTTGCAATGAAACCGATGGATCCGGAAGAAGCTTGCTTACAGATGGAACTGTTAGGACATGATTTCTTCATGTTCCTCAATTCCGAGACCGAGCAGATCAACGTGGTTTACAAGAGAAAAGCAAACTCTTACGGTCTGATCGAACCGGAGAATTAATCAATTTATAAACGATTAAGGGGCATCTCATTTGCGAGATGCCCCTGTTATCATTTACTCTATAATCTTTAATTGTTCAAATGCGTACGCAATTCCGTCCTCTTCCACCTTTTTCGTGATGAACTCCGCATACGGTTCTAACACCGCTGCATGATCTTCCATAATTACAGAATGGCAGGCATATTTGATCATTGCAAGGTCGTTACTGCTGTCGCCGAAAGCATAAGACTCCTCCCACGGAATCTGGAAATAATCCAAGACAAATTCCATAGCAGTCGCCTTGTCAAATCCTTTCGGAACACATTCGAACAAACCATGACCACGGTCTATCCAGGCAAAATCCGGCTCCAGGAATTTCTTAAAACCGTCCATATCGCTGTTTTCATCCTGCAAAACACAGAATTTGTCGAATACGATCGGTCCCTTTGTCCAGTCTGCCTCAAACATCACTCCGCTTCTGAGGAAACGGTCTTTTACCTTTTGTACTCCCGCCATATGGGACTGACCCGGCTGTACGAAGATTCCGTTTGGCCCCTCCAGGATTCCATCCAGTTTATGCCGAAGGATTCCTTTCTGAATCTCAAAGCGACGCTCTGCGGAGATCACATGATGCATCAGTTTGCGTCCCTGCACTTCGATCAGAGTTCCGCAGCCGCAAAGGTATCCATCCACTTCGATTCTGCCTTCCAGCTCCTGCATCAGGATTCTGGACCTTCCGGTATTGATAAATACCATATGTCCGGCTTCACGTGCTTTTTTGATGGCCTCCTCGGCGCTCTTCGGAAGGATTTTCGTGCCGTCGGTAAGAAGTGTACCGTCGATATCAAAAAATAAAGCTTTTCTTTTCATCATATCATATTTTCTTATTCTGCCGGAATTTCTGCTGCAACAGAATTTTCGAGAAGGAAATAGTTCGCAGCGCCCATGTTGAACACATTCTCAGCTGCTTCAACATCAATCTGCTCGAGAAGCGCTTCCGCGTCAGCAAAACCGTTCATCTGGGCGATCATATCCTTCTGTTCATCAGTTGCAGATAAGTTTTCTTTTGCGACTAGCTCCTTCAGAACCATTTCCTGCTTCACAATACTCTCTGCATACATCTCCAATTCATCCGGTGTCATACCAAGGAAGTAGGATAAGAAATCTTCGTATGTAAAGCCATACATCGCAGCCTGAGCCTGATAAGTAGTTTCCATCTGATAGAACATCTGCTCCACTGCATCCGGGTCTACAGTAATCTCAGAAACTGCAACCAGATTCGCCAGAACTTCTGCACCTGCATTTACATAATAATCATACTCTGCCTGAAGCTCCAGATCGCTCTGAACCTCTGCTTTTAACATATCCAGTGTCGCAGACGCATCTTCCATTACTCTCTTCGCAAGATCGTCATCTACTTTGGAATTTTCCGCATTTGCGAGGCTGTTTAATTTTACTTTGAAAACAACTTCTTTTCCTGCCAGATCTGCGCTGTGGTATTCATCCGGGAATTTCAGGTTCAGATCTCTCTCCTCGCCGATTTCCATGCCAACGATTCCATCCTCAAAACCGTCAATGAAAGAACCGCTTCCCAGCTCCAGATCGTAACCGGATGCTGTACCGCCTTCAAATGCAACATCTCCGTCATAACCTGTGTAGTCAATGTTTGCCACATCACCGAGCTGGGCCGGACGACCTGTTACCTCTACCGGATATAAGCTGGCAAGGTACTCCAGCTCACTCTGCAAATAAGTCTCTGTAATCTCTGTTTTCACAATAGTACGTGTTAACTCACTGTAATCACCCAGAACGATCTTTGCCTCATCTTCCAGTTCCTCTGCCGACTTTGTCTCGTATACTGTTGTCTCTTCTGCTGCCACCGTTGTCTCTGTTTCCGTTTTTGTCGCAGTTTCACCATTTCCACAGCCGGTCATAACAACCAGCGCTGCCGCCATTGCAATGCCGGCTTTCACCAAATTATGTTTCTTCATCACTATTTCCCTCTATCACAAACTTTTTACTTCGCTGCGTTCTCGATCAGGAAATAAATTCCCGCATACATGCCATACATTTTTTCTGCCTGCTCTTCGCCGTAACGATCCAGAAGTTTTTCCGGACTCTCACAGCCGTTAATCCATGCAACCATCGCTTTTTGCTCATCTGTCGCCTGAAGGTTCTCCCGTTTAATGATCTCATTCATGACCATCTCTTCTTTGATAGAGTTTACCACATCTGCTTCCGCCTGCTCCGGTGTTGTATTCATAAATGCTGCAAGGAAGCTCTTATAGTCCATACCATACAACATGGCCTGGGCAACATACTGATCCTTGAATTCAGCGACTCTTTCCTCTGCCACTTCCGAATCTACCGTAACCTCAGAATTTGCAACCACCTGAGATAACAGTTCTGCTGCAGATTCCAGGTAATAGTATACCTCTGCATTGATCTCCATCTTCTCGCGGCTGTCTGCTCTTAACTGCTCCAGAGTCGCATCTTTTTTATAAGTCACGCGCTGAGCAAGTTCGTCATTGATCTCCATCTCATTCGGGTTTGTTACGTAATTCAGTTTTACATGGAACACAACGTCTTTTCCTGCCAATTCTTCGTTGTAATAATCTGTCGGGAATGTAAGCGGAATATCCTTTTCTTCGCCAGGCATCATACCAACTACTGCATCCTCAAATCCTACAATAAACTCGCCGGAGCCAAGTTTCAGATCATGAGCATAAGCTGTACCGCCTTCAAATGCAACACCGTCCAATTTTCCTTCATAGTCGATGTTCGCTGTATCACCTTCTGCTGCTAAGCGATCTGTTTTCCTCGGCAGATACTGAGTTGCGAGACTATGAATATGCGCCTCTACTTCTCCGGATGTAACTTCGTCCTTGACTTTTGTATGTGTCAATCCTTTGTACTCTCCAAGTACCAGACTTCCCTCAGTCACTTCCTGGGCAACTGTTGTCTCTGCTGCTGTTGTTGCAGCCGTTGCTTCTGCTGATTCTGCTGCTGTAGTATTTCCACAGCCGGTCATCATTACCATAGCTGCTACCATTGCAAGACCGGCTTTTACCATCTTTTTTCTTGTCATGTTTCTTTCCCTCTCCAACTTTTTAAGTTATACGGGCACAAAGCCCCACTTTGGCGATTTTAACACAAAGCAAAATTGTTGAAAAGGTTTTTCACAGTTTTTTAAGAAATTACGTGTGTATTTAACTTAGTCAACTTGGTAATAAAAGAGTCCCAGGCTGACAGGAATTTTCAAGCGGACCCACTTTCGCTCAGAGAATTTCGTAACGGTACTAAGGCGC
>JAZOVL010000220.1:0-1989 GCA_045658685.1 Pilosibacter sp. | reverse complement strand
AAACAACCAGTCCACACAGATCGACCAGATCAACACAGCAATCGCTGGTGGCGCTGACATCCTTGTAGTTAACCAGGTTACATCCGGTGCTTCTGATACAGCAGAAGATATTATCGCAGCAGCAGGCGATATCCCGGTACTTTTCTTCAACCGTGCGATTGGTACAGATGGTTCTGATGTAACAGTTCTTGAGGAAAACAGCACAATTGCTTTCATTGGTACAGATGCTCCGGCAGCTGGTCATATGCAGGGTAAGATGATCGGTGAGTACGCAGTAGCGAACTTCGATGCGATCGATCTTAACAAAGACGGCCAGATTTCTTATGCTATGTTCAAAGGTGATGAGGCTAACGTAGAGGCTATCTACCGTACACAGTATGGTCTTGAGGATGCTAACGCAGTTCTTAAAGAGGCTGGCAAACCGGAACTTGTTTACTTCGATGCAGCAAACACAGACTGCTACCAGGTTGACCAGGGTGGTGCTTGGTCCGCAGCAGCTGCAAAAGAGTACATGGATACAAACTTCGTTTCCTACAACGAGGCAAACGGCAACATGATCGAGCTCATTATCTGTAACAACGACGGTATGGCTGAAGGCGCTATCGCTTCTCTTCAGGAGAAAGGCTACAACACAGGCGACGGTCATGTAGTTCCGGTATTCGGTGTTGACGCAACAGATAACGCAAAAGCTCTTATCGCTGAAGGCGCTATGACAGGTACAATCAAACAGGATGCTCAGGGTATGGCAGCAGCTGTTTCCCAGGCAGCAAAAGCAATCGTTGAGGGTACAGCTCCGGCAGAGGCTCTTGCAGGTCTTAACGACGAGCGTTTCTCCATCGCTTCTGATTGTGCATCCAAACTTTACGTTGCATACGCTCCGTACACAGGTGAATAATCTTTTAATGCAGGTTTAAAAGATAATATTTAAAATTCTGGGCAGCTGTCGCGGAGGCGGCAGTTGCCCATTTTCGTATCATTATACGATTTATAACAAATCTAGCAAAGGGGGAAGGGCAACATGGAGCAGAACACTCTGCTGAAAATGGTAGGAATCACCAAAACATTCCCAGGCGTAAAAGCTTTGGACGGCGTAAATCTTGAAGTCAAACGCGGTACGGTTCATGCGCTGATGGGAGAAAATGGTGCAGGTAAATCCACGTTGATGAAATGCCTCTTTGGTATGTATGCCAAGGACGGTGGACAGATTTATCTGGAAGGTAAAGAAATTAATTTCAAGAACAGTAAAGAAGCTCTTGATAATGGTGTTGCCATGGTACATCAGGAGTTAAACCAGGCGTTGAAACGTAACGTAATGGATAACATCTGGTTAGGCCGTTATCCGACAATTGCCGGTCTGGCTGTAAATGAAAAGAAAATGTATCAGGACACCATGGCTGTGTTCAAAGAACTGGATATTGAAGTGGATCCGTATAAGATCATGAGTACAATGCCGGTTTCGCAGAGACAGATGGTTGAGATCGCGAAAGCAGTTTCTTACAATTCCAAAGTAATTGTATTTGATGAACCGACATCTTCTCTGACAGAAGAGGAAGTAGAACATCTCTTCAAAATTATCAATATGCTTCGCGATCGTGGCGTGGGTATTATCTATATCTCTCACAAGATGGCGGAGATTAAACGTATTTCCGACTATATTACTGTTATGCGTGACGGTAAGTGGGTTGCTACTGAACGTGCGGAAGACTTAGAGATGCAGGATATTATTCGTCTGATGGTTGGACGTGAGCTGACAAACCAGTTCCCGCCGAAGACCAATACTCCGGGCGAAGTGTATCTGAAAGTAGAAGGCGTTACCGGTATGTACAACCAGTTAAAGGACGTTGGCTTCGAAGCAAAACGAGGTGAGATCGTTGGTCTTGCCGGTCTGGATGCTTCCGGACGTACTGAGACATTGGAGAGTATCTTCGGTATCCGTACCCGCAAAGAGGGCAAGATCACTCTTGGCGGAAAATCTTGTCTGAATCGTAA
>JAZOVL010000219.1:0-1874 GCA_045658685.1 Pilosibacter sp. | reverse complement strand
AAGATTACCACAAAGGCAGGCGTGGTACATGAGTTTTCCGAGAAAGAGATTGTAAAAGGAAGTGGATATATTTCTGCCCAGTGTTGTGGCAGTACGGAAATGGAACTTGGTACGGTGGTGTATGCTGCAGAGATGGGGATTACTCTGTTTTCAGAAATTGACAGATATACACTGGAAGATGCATTGGTGGAACTGTTCTATCATCTGTTGGTGGGAGAAGCATACGAAACTGTTCCAATGGGAATTTATGAGATCAGTGAAGCGAACCGAACCATTCGCTGTCTGGAGATTAAGGCGTATGATTATATGCTCCGATTTGAAAAAGATTTTAATATTACGGAGACCATCGGAAATGCCTATGAGATTATTATGCTCTGTTGTAAGGCGTGCAGTGTGGAGTTTGCACATACCCAGACGGAGATTGAAGCTATGCCAAATGGCTCGGAAGTGCTTTCCATTTACAGTGAAAATGATATTGAAACCTACAGAGACGTGCTGTTTTATATCGGTCAGGTTCTTGGAGGTTTCTTTTATATTAACCGTCAGGGGAAACTGGAACTTCGTAAGTACGGGAATGAGCCTGTTATGAACATCAGTAATAAGTAGAGATTTTCAAGTAGCTTTTCTGATTTTATTACCAGATATACGGCGGTCAGTTCCACAAATTTGAAAACACAGGAAGCAGAGTATTATGCACTGGAGACAGATGATGGGCTGACCATGAATCTGGGAACCAATCCGTTTTTACAGTTTGGTGTGGATGAGACGAGAAAAGAATTGTGTGAGCAGATTCTGGCGGATATTTCCGTCATTAAATATGTGCTTTTTGATTCTGAAATTATCGGGAATCCGGCACTGGATTTGGGAGATGTGTTAAGGTTCAGCGGTGGTCATGCGGATGAGGAACAGATTACCTATATCACATTTTCACAGTGCAGAATTGGTGGGAAACATTCTCTTCGTTGTGTTGGAAAAAATCCACGTTTAGCACATGCGAAATCAAAGAATGATAAGAATATTTCCGGGTTGCTGAATCAGGTTGATGCCGGAAAGATTGGGATTCATACTTTTGCAAATGCATCCGCTTATACATTGGCTGATACGGATACAAAGATAATCGGTATTGAATTTGCCACAACAGAAGAAAACCATGCACAGTTCTTTGGACAGGTGGTTGTGGATGCGGTGGCTTTACAGACAGAACGCACAGCAAGTGCGAAAGGCACGGTTTCGATTCCTTTTACAGAAACAGATACGGAAACAGGGGAAACAACAGAAGCTCCCATGGAAGTTGAAGTGGAACTTCCGGTCACATGGTCAGAAGATGGAAAGGTTTTGTGCTAAAGGCGGAGAGAACGGATTATTCCATTGAGGAAGGTTCATGGACGCTATCCAATGCCTATTTGATGGAAGTTGGGGAACGTGCAACAGATTCCAGTTATCCGGAAAGAATATGCAGATGCTGCATGCGAAACGGTTATCTGTATGTACCTGCTTATAATAAGAAGGGAATTTATAAAATCAATGTCAGCAATCCGGCGGATGTAACGCTTATAGAGTTTGGTTTTACGGCAAGTTTAGGACTTGCATTAACAATGGTTGTAAATGCAGTTCCTGCAATGGCAACAGTAACACCAGTAGCAGGTGGACATGAAGCAAAGACCGAACACGAAGGGGAAGGAACAACATCTGCACATTATGTATTAAACAAACCAGAATATGCAAGAGTCATATCAAGTTATTGAATATTTATTATGAATTGACAGCGTTATGTGATAGTTATAAAAAGGAATATGCATCTTTTATTGAAGATACGGAGAAAAAATGAAGGCTGATTATTGCAAATTTGATGCTGAAACAAAATCTGTTTTTGA
>JAZOVL010000218.1:0-4519 GCA_045658685.1 Pilosibacter sp. | reverse complement strand
TTTTTAGTTATTTTTTGGAAATAAACACACAAATATTATTATGACAAGTTGGGATAAAGCATGGAACTTATTTTTTCAACAGTAATCAATGGTCTTAGCCTTGGCGGCATCTACGCGATGATCGCATTGGGGTATACAATGGTATACGGTATCGCAAAGCTGTTAAACTTTGCCCATGGTGATATTATCATGGTCGGCGGATATATCATTTATGTATTTTTAGCAACGAAAAATCCAATTCTTGCAATTGTTATGGCTGTGATCGGCTGCGTGATCCTCGGAATCTGCATCGAGAAAATAGCCTATAAACCGTTACGTGGTGCATCACCTCTGGCAGTATTGATCACTGCAATTGGTGTCAGTAACTTACTTCAGAGCCTTGCGCAGATTATTTTCGGCTCTGCACCGAAGATGGCAACTGTATATGAATTCGGTGTTATTAAATTATTTGGCGCAACAATCCAGATTTCTTCTCTGGTAACTCTTGCTGTGACATTTATCGTCATGGTTGCACTGACCATGTTCGTAAAATATACTCGTGTCGGCCGTGCGATGATCGCTGTTTCTGAGGACAGAAGCGCTGCACAGCTTATGGGTATCAACGTAAACAGCATCATCACGATTACATTCGCGATCGGTTCCGCACTGGCTGCGCTGGCAGGCATGTTCTACCTGTTAAAGGCTCCGAGCGTTTCCAGTACACTGGGTGCGATGCCTGGTATCAAAGCTTTTACAGCAGCCGTTATTGGCGGCATCGGTTCTATTCCGGGTGCGATGCTTGGCGGTATCCTTTTAGGAATGATCGAGAGTATTTCCTATAAGATTACTGCGATCGCTCCGTATACAGATGCGATCGAGTTCTCTATTTTGATTCTGATTCTGCTTGTGAAACCGAACGGCTTCCTTGGCAAGAAAAGGAGGGAGAAAGTATAATGTTCGGAAAGCTCAAACTTAATCACTATGCCAATTACATTGTGATTGGTTTTATGACACTTATTTTCGGTATTATTACGATCACCGGCGGTCGTTTTGACAACTCCATGTTGTTCTTATTAGAGAAGATCGCGATCAGCATTATCCTTGCTGTTTCTCTGTCTCTGGTTGTAGGTTTCCTTGGAGAGTTATCACTTGGCCATGCAGGCTTTATGTGTGTAGGTGCGTATTTGGGCGGTAAAGTGGCAGCACTTCTGGTTCCGTCCATGGGTAACGGAATCGTAACATTGTTAATCGCACTGGCAGTAGGATGCGGTACAGCAGCTCTCTGTGGTGTGATCATCGGTATTCCGGCGCTGAGACTGCGTGGTGACTATCTGGCGATCGTAACCCTTGCATTTGGTGAGATCGTGAGATCCCTGTTCCAGAACTCTTCCGACAGTACATTTGGCGGTTCTCTTGGTCTGGATACTCCGCGTTTTGATAAGAACTATCTGTTCCTGATCGCATTTATGCTGGTTCTTGCCACATTGGCGATTACTCAGAACCTCATCCGTTCCAAACATGGTCGTGCGATCACAGCCATCCGTGACAATGAGATCGCTGCCAGAGCGACAGGTATCAATGTTACAAAATACAAATTATTAGCATTCATCCTGTCTGCAGCATTTGCAGGCGTGGCAGGTGTTCTTTACAGCTACAGCAACTACGTGGTTCAGAGCTCCAAGTTTAGCTACAACTATTCCATCGAGATCCTGGTTATGGTAGTTCTTGGCGGCATGGGCAGCATCAACGGTTCTATCCTTGCGGCGACTCTGATCACATTCTTAAATGCAAAACTGGCTACAGTCCTTACCGGCGAAATGGCGGTTCTGCAGAATTTACTGTACTCATTGATCCTGATCCTGATCGTTGTGTATAACAATGCTCCGGCATTAAAAGGATTCCGCGACAAGTATAATTTTGGTGCACTGATGGACAAGATCCTCAAACGCAGACTGGATCCGGCGCATATCAAAGATGATAATGCGAAATGGGATGTGGTTCCGACCAAGATCAGTATGGACGAAATCTTATCGATCGATATGACACCGCAGGATTTTAATATGATTGAGAAGGAGAGAGAAAAATAATGGCAGACTACATTCTTGAAACGAAAAATCTCGGAATCTCCTTCGGTGGCTTAAAAGCAGCTCAGGATGTTAATATCCGTATTAAGAAAAATCAGATTTATGGTCTGATCGGACCGAACGGTGCGGGTAAGACTACATTGTTTAACCTTTTGACTTGTGTATACAAACCTACCACCGGAATGTATTATCTGGACGGAGAGAAGATCAAATATATGTCTCCGGATAAGATCAACCACAAAGGTATCGCGCGAACATTCCAGAACATTCGTCTGTTCAACAACATGACCGTAATCCGTAATGTTATGGTAGGTCTGGCGAATCGTCCGGAATACAAATGCAGCATGATCGAATCTGCGTTACGTCTTCCACGTCATTTTAAAGTAGAAAAGGAAATGCGTGAGAAAGCAAAGGAGATGCTCCGTATCTTCAATCTGGAAGAAGAACGCAACAGCCTTGCCTGTAACCTTCCATACGGCAAACAGCGTAAGCTGGAGATTGCCAGAGCGCTTGCGACAAATCCGAAAGTGCTGCTTTTAGATGAGCCGGCGGCCGGTATGAATCCTCATGAAACAGAGGACCTTGCAAAGACAATCCGATTCATCAGAGATCATTTTGATATGACGGTTCTGCTCATTGAGCATGACATGAATTTCGTATCTGATCTTTGCGATGAAGTCACAGTCCTGAACTTCGGTACAGTTCTGGCACAGGGCGACACAAAGACCGTTCTGCAGGATCCGGAAGTTATCAAAGCATATATCGGAGGTTAAGCACTATGGCAATGTTGGAAGTAAAAGATCTGGAAGTGTACTATGGTGTTATCTGTGCACTGAAAGGAATTAGTTTTGAGGTAAATGAAGGAGAGATCGTTTCTCTGATCGGTGCCAATGGTGCGGGAAAGACCACGACCATGCAGAGTGTCATTGGTCTGCTTCCGAAAAGAGCCGGTTCCGTAACATTTAACGGAATGGACATTACAAAAACTCCGTGTCACAAGATTGTACATGCGGGTATGACTCAGGTACCGGAAGGAAGACGAATCTTCCAGGAACTGACAGTATATGAAAATCTGATGATGGGTGCATATACAAACAAAGACCAACAGAAGTTTAAAGAAGATCTGGAGACCATCTACACACGTTTCCCACGTCTTGCGGAACGTCGCAACCAGATTGCCGGAACACTTTCCGGCGGTGAGCAGCAGATGTTAGCCATGGGACGTGCACTTATGTGTCATCCGAAACTTCTGATGTTAGATGAACCGTCCATGGGACTTTCTCCGTTATTGGTAGATCAGGTTTTTGAGCTGATCAAGGATATCAATAAAGATGGTACAACGGTTCTGTTGGTTGAGCAGAATGCAGGTAAATCCCTTGCAATCTCAGATCGTGCTTATGTTATGGAAACGGGCAAGATCGTTCTGTCCGGTACCGGTGCAGAACTGGCTGCCAGTGAGATGGTTCGCAAAGCTTATCTTGGCGGTTAATTTACAGTATGTGTGTTACAGCTTCGAGTAGTTTCAAGTTTCTGCTCGGAGCTGTTTTTGTTTTCCTTTTTTCAGAAATTGTGCTATAATAGAAATGTTAGCAAATTTTATATAAGTATTTGTATAAAGCAAATGAAAAGGGGTATCTGTAATGAATAAAATTCCTGTAATTATCGACTGTGATCCGGGAGTAGATGACAGCTATGCAATTGCACTTGCAAATTCTGATCCGAACTATCAGATCGTAGCGCTTACAGCTGTAGAGGGCAATGTTCCGGCATCTTTCACACGCCATAACTGCCTTTGCCTGAGAGAAACATTCCATATGGAAGGTACAAAAGTTGGTTTCGGTGCAACAGAGCCGTTGGTAAGACCGTATTTCCGCGATGCGTCCGGCACACATGGTGAAGGCGGTATTGGTGGAATCCAGCTTCCGGAGCCGACAAAAGCACCGGAAGAAAAACCGGCATGGGATGTGATCTATGAAGAAGCAGTAAAATATGGCGGTGAGCTGGTTCTGTTTGCTGTAGGACCGTTAACAAACATCGCAACTGCGCTTCGCAAATATCCGGATCTTCCAAACTATATCAAACGCTTTGTGATCATGGGCGGCGGTACATTCGGCAACGTAACTGCCACAAGTGAAACAGCCGAGTTCAATATCTGGGTTGACCCGACAGCTGCGAAAGAAGTATTTGAGAAACTGGAAGTTTACATGGTAGGTCTCAATGCAACACACGCGGCAGCGGTAGAAGTAAAAGACTTTGACGAGATGTTAGAGATCACTGCAGGATGCAAAAACAGCGAGTCTGATTATCTGTATAAGTTAACAACATTCTCGAAAGAAAATGCATTCAAAAATGGACAGGACAACAACGTGATCCATGACGCACTGGCGATCGCTGCACATATGGATTCTGATGTGGTGAAGTTTGAGAAATATTATGTACATGTAGAAGACAGAGAA
>JAZOVL010000217.1:0-1556 GCA_045658685.1 Pilosibacter sp. | reverse complement strand
ATCGGTATTTCGTTTTTAATAATAGCCATATTATCTCTCCGTCAAATTCAAGTTTGTCCCACTCTTTTTACTTTTACATTATAGCACACTTTTGTTGCATCTTGCAAACTAGTGGTATAAAAGTTTGTTTACTGAATAACCAGATAAAGCGATTTAAGTTTGATTCTCGCCTCGGAGGTTGTAAATTGCCAATTAACAGATAGATTCTTGCGGTTTCTATCTTCACACCATGCTCTTACTTTCCCGGATGTTGCTTCAATATTTGATAAATATCCTTTCAGGCACTGTCTGCTCATGACACCGATCTCAATCTCAGCCATATTCAACCAACTTCCATGCTTTGGCGTATGGTGGATTTCAATCATTTTCGCCAGACGTAATGCTTCATCTGGAGAAAATGTCTCATAAAGAGACGCAATAGAGTGTGTATTCAGATTATCCATTACCAATATGATCTTTTTACAGTCTGGATAATAGATATCAACCAGCTTCTTGATGCAATAAGCAAAATCCATTCGTTTCCGTGAAGTACGAACTTCTACATGACGTTGACCTGTTAACGGTTCAAACATCATAAAGAAATCTATTACGCCATTACGACGGTATTCGAAATCTACTTTCTTCGATTCTCCCGGTTTTGCTGGCAGGGACGGTCTTGTTTCATCAAGACAGATAACAGGATACTCCGACATATAAGGGCGCTGGTATACTTCTAAAACATCTTGCATCGCCGCTACAAATTCTGCACCAGCTTGAGGGATACACCATTCTTCTACGAGCCACGGTTTGAGTTCGTTTTTTTCAGAGTTGTCCCTATGGCTGTTGATGATATGGACTCAACGATTTTTAACTCTACCAACCGATCTGCGATCAGCTGTAACGTCCATCTGTCCCTGCCTTCCGGAGCATCTGAACAAGCGATAGCAATAATATGCGCTTCTACATCTCCGGTAATTTTTCTGTGACGGTTCTCCTGTTTCTTTCGGTTTAATGCACTTTCCAGTCCATTTTCCACGAATCGTTGTGCCACACCGCATACTGTACAGTGATTTGTATGGTACGCGTCACAAATTGCCTGTACACTCCACGGCTTTTCGTTAATGTTTTCATCCAACTTTAACAGAATCTGTGCATGGCGAACCTTCTGCGCTGATACTGTTCCTTTTTTGGTCAGATCAAGAAGGGTCTGATATTCTTCCTGTGTCAGCGTTACATGATATTTCCGCGGTCTCATTATCCTCACCTCGGATATATCATATCACTTTTTATTCTATTTTCAAACTTTTTATACCACTAGGAGAATAATATATATTTGAATTTCTTGAAAAAACGATTTTTCGTGACAAACATCTCCGTAAGGATAGAATAAACCAAAATAAACTACAGATTGGAGATGATATTTGATGGAACAAAGCTATCCCGAGATCCTGACGCTGAAGCAGTGTCAGGAAATTCTGCAGATTGGAAAGAATCTGATGCTGTTTCTGGTACATAACGAGGAAATTCCCGCGTTCAGAGTGGGGAAACAATGGCGGATCAGACGTGAGGATCTGGAG
>JAZOVL010000216.1:0-6177 GCA_045658685.1 Pilosibacter sp. | reverse complement strand
TGCAAAGTTAAAGTACGTATGATCATCAATCTTACGGTCGCGGTGTTTTCCACTCAATCCCTCCAGATCCAGTGTAGGAATGATCTTCTCTCTCTGCTGATTTAAAAACTGCGCCTGCTCCGAAGACAGTTCCAGACGAAGTTTCTTAATATAATACAGAGGATAACGGATCTGATGCTTGATTGCCAGAGCAATTAAAATATCTGCATTCAGGTTCGCATTTCCGTGGGTATGCAGGTCCGTGGACAACTTGACATTTTCCGGAACGTAGGATTTTACCATGGTCTCGCGGAAGGAGTATTTATAATCTTTCGTCTGACTCATCAGAGTCTTTGCAATGGCCGGGATCACGGAATTGACTTCAATCTTTCCATCTGGGTAAATATTTGCGATTTTCGTTCCGTTCAAACGGAAAATGTAGACTTTCTGGCCATCACCTTTGATGTAGCACGGAATCTCTCCCACGATTGCCTGCTTTCCATCGCATTCCACCGTTTTCTGTCCTGCAGTTGCCGCCAGGTTTCGAATCAGATTTTTGGACTGATGGTTCATTGCAAAAATCGTATAATTCAGAATCGAATCCTCCATGTCCAGATGAACCACAATGTCTTTTTCTTTATCTAAATAGAACTTTCCAAAATAACTCATATCGTCACCTACTTTTTTCTAATTCTCTTTTTTTGCAGCTTCTTTTATAAATACATATGTATTCTCATCCGACCGTTCCTCAGAATAATGATATCCCAGTCGGTCAAAGGCTTTGATTTCTTCCACTTGCGCAATCTGGTACTCCGCCATATAACGAACCATCTCACCTCTGGCCATTTTGCACATGGTTCCTTTTTCAATGATCTTACCTTCTTTTTCTTCACCAAACACACAATTGATCATGCGAATATGACTCGGAAGATGTTTGGAAATACAGAGACTGTACTCCTTAGAAGCCAGATTTACGATACAGTCTGTTTCTGCAAACAATTGCTCAGCCAGTCTGCTTCCCCAGTACGCATACAAGTCTTTCGCTTCTTCCATTTTCAATTTCGCCTGCATTTCCAAACGGTACGGAACCACGCCGTCCAATGGTTTTATGATTCCATAAAAGCCCGACAATATGCGAAGATGTTCCTGCACATAATTGAGAGATTCGCTGGTAAACACGCTCGGAGCCATATACTGGTACTGAATTCCCTCATAAGCCAGAATTGCCGGAGTCAGATTCTTACGAAGATCCATGTAACGAAGCCGTTCCACATTTTGCATCGCGATCTGATCGTTGCATTTCCAGAGTTTTTTCAACTCTTCATAAGACATACTCTGCAGTTTTCCACAAAGTTTCTCGGTCTGTTCCACAAAAAACGGAAGCTCTTTCCATTGGATACTGTCTGTGTTGATATTCATTTTTTTTGCCGGAGATATTATGATCCTCATACTGCCACCTCAAATATTACGATCCGTTCTCGTGGATTTTCCCCATCGAACAACTCTCTGCAATCAATTTCATCCACAAAAGCCAATTCATCTACTGTCATTAAGAACGAAATATATTCGTCAGACGGATAATAGAAAAATAACAGCATTTCTCTCGGCTTTTCGTAGTAAGACTCCATCACACGTCCCATGACGCTTCGCAGAATCTCCACGGAAAATGGATTAAAAAAATAAAAACGGTCGGCCTCACACGGCACCCGATAAGTTTCTGCATTTTCCATCAAAAATGTCGTACGGCCGGCAGACACTGCAGTTTTCTGATTTTCCACTGCCGTCTGATAAATTCGGTCATCGTACTCGATTCCAATGGACTTACATCTGGTCTGATAAGATAAGAAGAAATCCACACGGCCCTTTCCGCATCCGTAGTCCACGAGTGTATTCTTTTTTCCAATATACTCTGCATTCGCCAGACTTTCCAGTACAGAATACGGCGTCGGTTCGTATGGGTAGCGATACTGATCTGCTCTGGAATCATCTCGGCCGGAAGTCTTGATCCGAAGCAGTTTGTCCCATTTCATTTCATTATTGTTCATGGATTCCTCCTTGTGGTTTTCCTATCATTTTCCCACAGTTCACACGCACTGTCAACTCTGTACTTCTTTAATTCTGTATCCAGTACCGCATCTGAGGGCACACAGTTTAAGGGCCCAGCCGTATTCCAGACGGTTGAGCCCTTTTTCAATGATTAGACGTCTTTCGATTGTCTTCTCAATTCTGTATATTCCTTTAACGAGTTTAATGCCTCTCCACCCATCGGGAGAATAATGATAATATTGAAGATTGTCATAAGACCGACACCGATGTCGCCCAGATCCCAAACAAATCCATATTTTGCAAGTCCACCTATAAACAACATCACAAGTGTCAGTACCTTGTACATTGTCTGACACTTCATATCATCTCCAAAGAGGAATGATACATTCGGTCTCGCATAGTACAGGATTCCGAGGAATGTGGAAAAACCGAACAGCCAAAGAGCGATTGCGATAAAAACTACGCCGGCTTGTCCGAAATGATGATTCATTGCAGTCTGCAGAAGAGCCATTCCGCTGAGTCCGTTAAGCATTTCTTCCGGAGCAAGAAGCATCAGCATCGCTGTACATGTACAGATCACGATGGTATCAATTAAAACACCGAGAGCCTGGAACAGACCAGATTTTGCAGGATGAGAAACATCCGCTGCCGCCGCTGCACATGGTGCCGATCCTGAACCTGCTTCGTTGGAAAACAGACCACGTTTTACACCATTCATAAGAACGGCGCCAAAACCACCTGCTGCCACCTGGCGAATACCAAATGCCTCGTCAATGATTCTCTTAAATACGCCAGGGAGAAGATCCAGATTCATTCCGATCACCACCACAGTCACCACAAAATAAAAAACTGCCATAATCGGAACCATGATATCAAGAACTTTCACAGTCGCGTGCTTTCTCAGTACGATCACTGCAGCAAATACCACAAAAATTACAGTCGTTATCATCGGCGGAATCTGAAATGCATTATAAAACGCCTCTGATACAGAGTTGCTGACGATCTGGCTGATAGCACACCAGCAAAGAAGTCCTGACAATGCAAACAAAATTGCAATCAGGCTAGTATTTCTTCCCGTTTTTGCTTTTATAAAATCTCGAATATAATGAGCCGGACCTCCACGGAAACCACCGTAAACCGGATCCTTCTCTCTGTGCAGCTGCGCAAGCGTCGCCTCTATAAAAGCTGTGGAAGAACCGATCAGCGCCGTCACCCACATCCAGAATAGCGCACCTGCACCGCCTGCAGAAACCGCTGCCACAACACCGATCAGGTTTCCTGTACCAACACGGGTAGCCGTCGCTACGATCAATGTCTGCATACCGGATACAGAACCGTTCTCTTTCTTGCCATGCTCCTTCTCCAATGCAATCCGAATCATTTCCGGGAACATACGGATCGGAAGGAATTTTGTACGGATCGTAAAATAAATTCCAGTCGGAATTAACAGCAACACCATAAGGGAAAATCCGGCAGTATCGCCGTTTGGAAGCGTAATAGAAAATAAATCGCCCCAAAGAAGCCCACATACATAGGAAATAAATTTTGTAAATGATTCTGTCATAATTGTTTTCTCCTTGACTTTACTGCTTTAAAGTATATAATAAATGTATCTATTTGTCTAATTTATGGTTTTTATGTTATTTATTAATATTTTAAATGGAGAAAGCTATGTATTTAAGAAATCTGCAGACATTTGTTCAGGTTGCAGAAACCGGCAGTTTCACAGAAGCAGGAGAAACGCTTGGATACTCGCAGCCGACGATCTCATTTCAAATAAAAAAACTGGAACAAGAACTAGGGGTTCAGCTTTTCGAGCGTATCGGACACAACGTCAGTCTGACTATTGACGGACAAAAGGCACTTGCTTACGCCCAGCAGATCTGCCATCTGTCGCAGGAAATGCTTCAGGCTTCCGACTCTGACAAGGAAATCAACGGAACTGTGCGGCTGGCTATGGCCGATTCCCTTTGCAGTCCCTTGATCGTAAAGCAATTTTCAGATTTTCGATCCAAATATCCCAATATTTCCTTGCTTGTGACTACAGCCGGAACCGGAGACCTCTTCCGCATGCTGGACCACAATGACGCGGATGTGGTCTGTACCCTTGATGCACGCATATACAATACTTCTTACATCATCTCTGCAGAAGAAATGGTGGGTGCCCATGTGGTCTGCTCCGTGAATCACCCTCTGGCTTCATTGAAATCGATCCCGGTAAAATTGATTCTAAATGAACCATTTTTAATGACAGAAAGAGGTATGAGCTACCGACGTCTCTTTGATGAGTTTCTGGCACTTCATTCTTTTGAGATTCATCCAATCCTGGAAATGGGCAATGCAGACCTGATCTGCCAGCTGGTAGCCGAGAACGCAGGAATTTCATTTCTTCCGGATTACGTCTCAGAAAGTCTGGTCCAGGCCGGACAGATTGTCCGGTTAGAAATAGAAGACTTCTCCTGTGAACTCTGGGGACAGTTGATCTATCGAAAAGATAAATGGATTTCGGCTCCGGTTCAGGCTGTGGTGGAATATTTTTCCCACCACATACCTGGATTTTTACAAGGAAAATAGTTACCAAAAAAAGTTATTTCCTGACACTTCTCTGCACTGCTTTAGCAATCTCCATGACCGGAATGATCAAAATCGCAAGGCCAAGTGCCATCAGATATTCTGAAAGTGCGATGGGGGTAAACTCAAAAGCCCGTGCAAGGAACGGAACCTCAATCACCAGTGTCGTCAGTAACAGTGAGACAATCATTGCTCCATATAAAAACATATTGTGGGTCTTCATTCTAAAGATGGAGCCACGACGGCTTCTCATGTTAAGTGAATGGAAGATCTCAACCATGGACAGGGTCAAGAATGCCATGGTGGTTCCATCTTTACTGTTGACAAATTCCCATACGCCGCTCTCGTAATAATGACCGAGCAGATATGAAACCATGACCAGGACTGTAACAATCACTCCCTGAAAGAACACATCGAATGCCATGCCTCCGGCGAAGATTCCTTCTTTTGAATCTCTTGGAGAACGTTTCATAATATCTGATTCGCTCTTTTCCATTCCAAGCGCCAACGCCGGGAAACAGTCCGTGATCAAGTTAATCCACAATAAATGCACCGGTTCCAAAATCGTGAATCCGAGAAGTGTAGCAAAAAAGATGGACAATACTTCCGACAGATTCGATGCCAAAAGAAATTGAATCGCCTTGCGGATATTATCGTAGATCCTTCGTCCTTCTTCCACCGCAGAAACAATGGTAGCAAAGTTATCATCTGCCAGGACCATATCTGCCACGTTCTTTGTCACATCGGTTCCTGTAATTCCCATTCCGATACCAATGTCTGCACTCTTGATAGACGGGGCATCATTCACCCCATCTCCCGTCATCGCTGTGACCATACCATTGGCTTTCCATGCGTTGACAATCCGCACTTTATGTTCCGGCTGTACACGGGCATAAACAGAAAACTGCTCGATCATCCCTTTCAATTCTTTGTCACTCATGTCGTTAAGGATGGAACCGGTAATTGCCTGTCTTTCATCACGAATGATCCCAAGTTCCCTGGCAATGGCGACAGCTGTATCTTTGTGATCCCCTGTGATCATGATCGGACGAATACCTGCCTCACGACATTTTTCAATCGCTTTCTTTGCTTCCGGGCGAACCGGATCGATCATTCCGGAAAGTCCGATGTATGAGAGATCCTGTTCAAGACATTCCGGACTGAAATCTACAGGTTTTTCCTTCCAGATACGTTCAGCTGCACAGAGTACGCGAAGTGCACGATCAGCCATAGTCTTATTACTCTTTAAGATATTCTCACGAATCTGGTCTGTCATCGGAACAACTGTACCGTTTACGTACGCTTTTGTACATTTCCTCAGGACTTCGTCTGGAGCACCTTTGGTAAACTGAATCCATGTTCCGGAATTTTCATGTACCGTAGACATCATTTTTCGCATGGAATCAAACGGAGCCTCGCCAATGCGCACATAGGATTTTTTCAACTGATTCTTAGGATATCCGTTTTTCTTTGCATCATTGACCAGCGCACACTCCGTCGGTTCACCCACCGCTTCTCCGGATTCCACATCCAACTCTGCATCGGAACAAAGTGCCATGGCGATTTCCAGTTTCCTTTCAT
>JAZOVL010000215.1:0-24750 GCA_045658685.1 Pilosibacter sp. | reverse complement strand
TATTTGCCTTCTTTAGCCATTAACTGAGCTGCATTACCTGCGGAACGTGCTAACTGACCACCTTTACCTGGCTGCATCTCAATGTTGTGTACCTGTGCACCTACCGGGATCTTGGATAACGGTAAGCAGTTACCTACTCTTGCCTCAGCTGTTTCGCCGGACATAACTTTCATACCATCTGTAAGACCCTGCGGAGCAAGGATGTATGCTTTCTCGCCATCTGCGTAGCAGATAAGAGCGATGTTTGCGCTTCTGTTCGGATCGTACTCGATACCGATTACTGTTGCCGGAATTCCATCTTTGGAATTTCTCTTGAAGTCGATGATTCTGTATTTTCTTCTGCTGCCGCCACCGTGGTGTCTAACAGTGATCTTACCCTGGTTGTTACGGCCAGCGTTCTTCTTTAAAGAAACTACTAAGGATTTCTCCGGAGTGGACTTTGTGATCTCTGCGAAATCAGAGCCAGTCATGTTTCTTCTGGAAGGTGTATATGGGTTATAGGTTTTAATTCCCATTTTGTGCTCCTTTCAACGCCTTCTGGCGTTTCTATTTTAATTATCGCGACTTTGCTTGTCGCATAGGTTCATTGGGAGCTCAGACTCCCCAGCAAATCTTACAGACCCTGGAAGATCTCGATATCTTTGCTGTCAGCTGTTAACTTAACGATAGCTTTTTTAGTTTTTGCTGTCTTACCGAATACAAGACCGCGTCTCTTGTTCTTGCCATCGCTGTTCATTGTGTTAACGGACTCAACTTTTGTGCCCGGGAACATTTTCTCTACAGCTTCTTTGATCATTGTTTTGTTTGCTTCCGGATGTACGAAGAATGTATACTTCTTCTCAGCCATAGCGTTCATGGACTTCTCTGTTACAACCGGTTTGAGGATTACGTCGTAGTACTGTACGTTTGCC
Source organism: Pilosibacter sp. (assembly GCA_045658685.1). Classification (GTDB taxonomy): domain Bacteria; phylum Bacillota; class Clostridia; order Lachnospirales; family Lachnospiraceae; genus Pilosibacter. The sequence continues at coordinate 23,839 of JAZOVL010000215.1, read as the reverse complement.
ATTATGCGTATACCTCCTCGATAGATGCTACAGCAGCTTTAGTAGCTACTACTGTGTTATATTTCAGAATGTCGTAAACATTGATTGTGTTTACAAGTGCTGTCTTAACTTCCGGAATGTTTCTTGCGGAAAGAACTGTGTTCTGGTCATTCTCGTTAAGAACTACAAGAGCCTTGGAAACTTTGAGGTTGTTCATAACAGCCTTAAAGTTCTTTGTCTTGATCTCTTCGAACTTAAGCTCATCAACTACTACGAACTGACCGTTCTGTACTCTGCTTGTTAAAGCGGATTTGAGAGCTGCTCTCTTCTCTTTCTTGTTAAGACGGATTGTGTAATCTCTCGGTGTCGGAGCGAATACTACGCCGCCGCCTGTCCACTGCGGAGCTCTTGTGGAACCCTGTCTAGCGTGACCTGTTCCTTTCTGTCTCCACGGTTTTCTACCACCACCGGAAACTTCAGAGCGAGTTTTCGCTTTCTGTGTTCCCTGACGTTTATTTGCAAGCTGTGCTACAACTGCGAGGTGTAAAAGGTGCTCGTTTACTTCAACACCGAATACAGCATCGTTTAATTCCATTGTGCCAACTTCGATACCTTCCATATTAAATACGGTTACGTTTGCCATTTCTAGTTTCCTCCTTTCTTATAAAAGCTTACTTACCAGCTTTTACTGTCTCTTTCAGTGTTACTAAGCACTTCTTCGGGCCCGGAACTGCGCCCTTGATCAGGATCAGATTGTTCTCTGCATCGATTCTTACTACTTCAAGGTTCTGAGTAGTAACTTTCTTTGCTCCCATGTGACCCGGCATACCCTTACCTTTGAATACGCGGCCCGGAGTTGTTGCAGAACCGTTGGAACCCTGATGACGATGGAACTTAGAACCATGAGCCATCGGTCCTCTGTGCTGACCATATCTCTTAATAGCACCCTGGAAACCTTTACCTTTGGAGATTGCTGTTGCATCTACTTTGTCGCCTTCAGCGAAGATGTCAGCTTTGATTTCATCTTTTACGTTGTACTCTTCAGCATTTTCAAATCTGAATTCTCTTACGTATCTCTTGTAGGATACGCCAGCCTTATCAAAATGGCCTTTCACCGGCTTATTAACAAGTTTCTCTCTCTTGTCAACAAAACCTACCTGTACGGCTTTGTAGCCGTCGTTCTCTTCTGTCTTAACCTGTGTAACTACACACGGGCCAGCCTGAAGAACTGTTACCGGAACAAGTACGCCTTCTGCATTGAAGATCTGTGTCATTCCGACTTTTGTAGCTAAGATCGCTTTCTTCATTGTTTTTACCTCCTGTTACTAATCTACAGCGGAACGTAATCAGCTTTGCTGTACGTTCATCCTAGAGCAGCCCAACATAGGTGGAACACTATGACATCGCATACCGCGACGATGTTGATTCCCATTCAGGAAAGTGTTGCTTTTATATCAGAACCATTCAGGATTTTTACCTTTTAAAAATTTGTTTTTGAAGAATTATTTGTTCTTCATTTTGATGTCGATATGAACACCAGCCGGCATTTCGAGTCTGGACAGTGCATCTACTGTCTTCTGGCTCGGGGTTGTGATATCGATGAGTCTCTTATGAGTTCTCTGCTCGAACTGCTCTCTGGAATCTTTGTACTTGTGAACAGCTCTTAAGATTGTTACAACCTCTTTCTTAGTCGGAAGCGGTACCGGTCCGCTCACCTGAGATCCTGTTTTCTTTACTGTCTCGATGATCTTTGCAGCACTCTGATCAACTAATTTGTGGTCGTATGCTTTTAATGTGATTCTCATAACCTGACTTGCCATAAAAAAAGTCGCCTCCTTTTCGCACTTTTAACGAAGTACGACAAGTGGGTGACTGTACACGGTCTCGCGTGTATCCTCCAGATTCACACAGTGAACCGCAGATCAACTACGCGTTGTTATTGCCCCTTACCCTGAGCAACTGTTAACTTGGTACAGTGACTTGTCGCCATTTTTCAAAATTGACATTCGCTCCACGGAAAACCCACCGAATTTCTCGGTGGCAACCTCACGCTTCACAGCTATCATGCCACAGCTCCATAAAGATAACACATCTATAAGAAAATTGCAAGCATTTTTTCTTTGTTTTTTCTGTTTTTTTATCCGTACAATTCGCTTTGTGGATATCTCTCTTTTATATAGAAGAAACACGCATTTTCTTCAACATTTCTATCATAGAATCCTTCTTTCGGAATCTGTTCATGCTGTTTTGTGCGCGTTTCTTCTATAATAATATATGTTTACTTAATCAGCCGCGTCCGCATCATTTTCCTCTGCTTTCGCTTCCAATCTTGCCTTCACAGCCTCTTTGCCCTCCAAAAGCACATCAATAGCTGCACGAATCTGGTTGTCATCTTCCTTCGGTATCTCTACCAGAGTCTCAAGTTCTTCGTTCAGCTCCACGAACACATCCGGCTCAATACCTTCCTTATGAATGCATTCTCCGGATGGTACATAATAATACGCCGTTGTAAGTTTCAGAGCACTTCCATCCGGGAGCGGGAAGATTCCCTGGGCAATACCCTTTCCGAATGTCTTGGTTCCTACCACGGCTGCCAGTTCATGGTCCTTCAACGCACCCGTCAGTACCTCAGAAGCACTTGCGCTTTCACCATTGACAAGCACCACCATCGGAACGTCCAGCTGGTGGCCATCCTGTGCCACGTAGGTGCTGTCTTCCACACCTTTACCTTTAAAACTTACGATATCCTTTCCATCCGGTATCAGATAATCCGCAATATCCTCTGCCGCATTCACAACGCCTCCTCCGTTATTGCGAAGGTCTATGATCAGCCCCTGCATTCCCTGTTTCTCCAGCTCATCTACCGCACCGATAAACTGAGCTGTCGAAACATCCTCAAAGGAAGACAATGCGATATAACCAATCTCCTTTTCCAGCATTTCAAATTCCACTGTTGGATTCTGTACAATACGGCGAGTCATTGTCAGATCCACATAATCTTCGACAGACTCTCGATATACCGTCAGCGACACCTCAGTTCCCTCCTCGCCTTTGATGTGGTCACTAACCACCAGGCTCAGGTCCATACCGGAAATGTCCATCCCTTCAACAGCAGTAATAATGTCTCCCGGAAGCATTCCTGCCACATCTGCCGGAGCATCTTTAAAGACCTTGATGACTGTTACAAGACCGGTGTAAACATTCTGACTGACCATAACGCCAATACCACAATACTCACCTTCCGTACTCTCTCTCAGGCTCTGATACTCTTCTTCTGAATAATACGAGGAATATGGATCACGAAGAGAAGCAACATAGCCAATATACATCCAATCCAACGGATCTTCACGTTCAGTCTCCTCATCGAACAGGAAGTACGTATCGATCAGCTGCTCAATATAATCAAGTTTATATCCGATCTCGTACAACTCCATCTCTTCGTCAGTCACCTCATGCTCTGCTATGATATGCGATCCGCCAGCTTCCCCTGAGATGCCATTCTCATTCACTTTTGCACTTCGCGCCACCAACCAGATTCCGGATGCGATTCCGACTACCGCCATGGCACAAAATGCTGTGATCAGCGCGCCAATCAGCACACCTTTCCAAAATTTATTTCTGTTCTCTCTTTCTTCCAACATTCCATCTCCTGTTCAGTCAATCCCTGCTGTCATTATGGACTTACATACTTACTTGGATTCACATATGTACCGTTCACACGAATACCGAAATGCAGGTGCGGTCCCGTTGAATAACCGGTAGAACCAACCTTGGCGATCACCTGACCCTGTTTTACCGTATCGCCTACCTTGCAAAGCAATTTGGACGCATGCATATAGACTGTGTAAACACCGCCTCCGTGATTTACCATCACGTAATTACCAGCAGAATAACTATAGGTAGAAACCACCACAGTTCCACCCGCCGCCGCAATAATATTGCTTCCGGTTGGGGCTCCCACATCAATACCCTGATGGTTCGAAGACGCGCCTTTGGTAGGTGACGTTCTGGAGCCGAAGTTGGATGTGATCCTTCCGCTGGCCGGACACGGCCATATAAACTTAATGTCTCCAATATTCTGTGTTTTATACGTTGTTCCGGATGCCGCCGCCTTCTTCTTTGCGGCTTCTTCCTGACGCTTGATCTCCGCCTCGATCGCCTTAATAGAATTTTCCTGCTTCTTTAAGTCATTCTGATACTCCGAGACATCCGCCTCCGCCGCATCAATCTGACTCTCCACAATTTTTAATTCCGCCCGCTTGGCTGTCATAAGTTCTTCGACCGAAGCATGCTTCGCCTCCGTCTGCTCCTGCAATTCCAGGAGCTCTGCATGTTCTGTTTCCAGAACCGCTTTTGCCTCCGAGATCCGTTCTTTTGTAGCAATATATTCATTCAGCTTTTCTCTGTCGTATTCCGAAATCTTTCCGATATACTCAGCCTTATTTAAAAACTCCGATAAAGACCTCGCCTGCAGCAACAGATCCACATAAGAACTGTCACCCTTCTCATACATGTATTTGATTCGAAGCTTCATCGCCTCGTACTGCTCCGCCTCCGTCACCTCGGCTTCCTGCAGCTCTGTAGTCGTAATCGTAATCTGCTCTTCTTTGGTCTCAATGTCCGCGCCGAGCTGAGACAGTTCTTCACCGAGGGTTTCCAGCGTTACATCCATCTGCTTTACATAAGCAACCGCATCCCCCTTCAAAGCCTCCAGTTTTGCTAATGTCTCCTTCGCACGTTTCATTTCCTGCTCAATGGCTGTCTTTTTCTTTTTTGCTTCCGCCAGACCACTTTTAGTCGCAAATGACGGAAACGCTGTCAAACCACAGCATACAAGAGCAAGAGCAGCCATAAGCCATTTCTTTTTCTTCATTATATATGCTCCTACACACGCAGATGTCTGCGAATCGTCATAAAACTGACGATAAAACCTAGTCCGCCGCCAAGCACCAGGGAAACCACTGTCATCGTCGGATATACCTCGCTGATCGGGAGAAACTGAATAATCCCCGATAATAACTGGAATCGTTCCATAACAAATTCCACTGCACTATTATATAGGAAGAACATCGCTCCAAGAGGAATCGCAGCTCCTACCAGGCCAAGCAATGTACCTTCCACTACGAACGGTGCACGAATCATAAAATTCGTCGCACCGATCAGGCGCATAATCTTGTTTTCATTTTTCCTAAACTCTGCTGCAACATTGATCGTGTTACTGATCAGGAAAACCGCAACCGCCAGAAGCATTGTAAGAATCACGCCGCACAGCAATGTCAGAATCTTATTAAAACTGGAAAGACCTGCTACAGCACTGTTGGAGTAATTCACTTTTCTCACTCCCGTCATGTTCTGCAGATAATCCACCATCGGTCCCTGTTCTGCAATTTCATGTAGATAGATCTCATAGGAAGAAGATCCCGCCAACGGATTATCCTCCGCAAAGCCTGCTGCCAGATCAGTATTCTCCCCAAAATATTCCGACTGGAATTCCTTCCATGCTTCTTCCGCAGAGATAAACTTCATATCCTTGATCACCGAAGATTTCTCCTGCTGAATCCTCGCTCCGATCTCCTGAATCTCCGCGCCGGAAAGTGTTTCCTCAAAGAAAACTGTAATTCCCATTGTAGACTCTGCTGTCACTACCATATGCTGCACATTGGTGATCACAGAAAAGAATACGCAAAACAAAAAAATACATGCAGAAATGATCGCGGTAGACGCAAGGGAGAACCAGATATTTCTGCATATATTTATAATACCCTGTTTAAAACAGTACCAGAATGTGCTAATTCTCATATCGATACCCGCCTTCTTTCACGTCACTGATCACAACGCCTTTATCCATCGTGATCACGCGTTTTTTCATCGTATTTACCAGTTCACGACTGTGAGTCACCACGATCACGGTAGTTCCGCGACGGTTGATCTCCTCCAGCAGCTTCATGATCTCCATTGCATTCTGCGGGTCTAAATTTCCCGTAGGCTCATCAGCCAACAAAACCGCCGGCTGGTTGATCAGTGCTCTGGCAATGGCCACACGCTGCTGCTCACCACCGGAAAGCTGGTGCGGGAACGCTTTATATTTCGATGAGAGGCCGACTAATTTCAGCATACGCGGAACTGCTTCTTTAATGGTTCGCCCCGGTACACCGATCACTCTCTGGGCAAAGGCAATATTTTCATAAACCGTCCTGTCTTTTAACAAACGGAAATCCTGGAACACAACGCCCAGCATTCTCCGATATCTCGGAACATAACGCCTCGGCATCGCACCAAGATCCATATCATTAACGACAACACGGCCGGAAGTCGGTTCAACCTCTTTCAAGAGAATTCTCAAAAGAGTGGATTTTCCGGAACCACTCCGGCCGGTAATAAAGACAAATTCACCATCTTCAATCGAGATGTCTACGCCCTTGAGCGCACGGCTGCTCTTATCGTAAGTCTTTGTCAAATTATTAATTTCAATCATATTAGTAATCCAGATTCTCCATATACTTCATATACTTCACGACCATAAGGGCAATCTTGAAAGTAATCGCATCTTCAAAGACACGGAGATCCAGACCAGTGCTCTTCTGAAGCTTATCCAAACGGTATACCAGAGTATTTCTGTGGATATACAACTGTCTGGAAGTCTCGGACACGTTCAGGCTGTTCTCGAAGAATTTGTTGATCGTAGTCAAAGTTTCCTCGTCAAATTCATCCGGATTCTTACCATCAAAGATTTCCTTGATGAACATACGGCAAAGCGGAAGCGGAAGCTGGTAGATCAGACGTCCGATGCCCAGGTTGGAATACGCAACCACATTTTTACCGCTGTAGAAAATCTTTCCTACATCCAGAGCCATCTTCGCCTCTTTGTATGAACGGGAAACATCTTTAATTTCATTGACAATCGTACCAAAGGCAATATGCACCTTAGACATTGCCTCAGTGTTCAGCATATCCAGAATTGTGTTCGCTGTCTTCTCCAGTTCCTCATAAGTCTCTCCTGCTTTCACTTCACGAACCAGAATGATATTCTTCTCATCTACCGCTGTGATGAAATCCTTTGTCTTAGCAGAGAACAGACTTCTCACAGTCTCAAGAGCATTGACATCCTTCTCATTCTTGGTCTCAATCAGGAAAACCACACGTTTGACATTGGTCTCGATGTGAAGCTTCTTCGCGCGGTTATAAATATCCACCAGAAGAAGGTTATCCAGAAGGAGGTTTTTAATAAAGTTATCTTTGTCAAAACGTTCTTTGTATGCCACCAGCAGATTCTGAATCTGGAATGCTGCAAGTTTACCTACCATGTAAACATCATCGCTGCCGCCTTTTGCAAGCAGGATATACTCTAACTGGTGTTCATCAAATACTTTGAAGAATTGATAGCCGGAAATCACCTGACTGTCAGCCGGAGACGCGGCAAATGCAAGAACAGAACTCTCGTAATCCTCAGCGCGCTCAAATGTGGATGCCAACACTTTGCCCTCCACGTCGCAGACGCAAAGGTCAATCCTCGTAATTTCTTTCAATCCGTCAATATTGGACTGCAAAATCTGATTGGAAATCATAGCGTCCTCTCCTTTTCGAAATAATAGACATATCCAATTCTTATCTTAATACAAAATCACCAAAAAGAAAAGCAAAATTTTGTATTTTTGTACAATTTTCTTTCTTCTTGGGATATAAACAACAAAACTGGAACGAAATTACGTCCCAGTTTCTGTCCAAATAAACTAATATACAATTGTGCACTCCGATTCTCTATCAAAAATCTGAATCTTATCAGCATCAAGAGCCAGAACTACCGTACTTCCTTCGCCTCCTGCAGGCATTTCTTCTGTCATACAGAGTCCAAAAGTTTCCTCCATGCTAAAGCGAAGCATTGGTCTGGAATAGAGTTCCTCCATTCTCTGCACTTTACAAGTCAGTTCACCTTCGTCCCCCTTCTTCTTACCGGCTACTATACTCAGAGCATCGGCCCTCATACCCACCAACACTTCCTTCTTTAAATAGCCTTGCTCCAGAAGTGTTCTGCCTTTTTCATCCGGCATCAGGACTTTACCTTTTTTGAAGCTGAGTCCAACTCTTCCGCTCTCCTCAAATACCGTCGCCACAAAGAAGCTCATCGGCGGATAGCCCACCACTCCAGCTACATAACTGGTCTTCGGGTGTGTCACTAAATTCGCCGGAGTATCATCCTGACAGATTTCGCCATCATTCATAACGATCATACGGCTTCCTACTGCCATGGCAGATTTCTGATTTTCTGTGACATAGATCACTGTCATATTCATCTTCTCATGAATATTTAAATATCTCTGACGGATCACTTCCTGAAGTCCCTCGTCCAGATCCGCGATCGTACTGTCCATCAGGAGTATTTTCGGTTTTCTTACCAGCGCACGCGCCATAAGCACCTTATATGTCTGATAAGTTGTTAACTCCTTCGGAAGTTTATCCAAAATGGCTGTAAGATTCAATACAGCCGTTGTTTCTTTTACCCGCGCATCCATCTCTTCCTGACTTATCTTCGCCATCCGAAGTGCAAAGGTCAGATTTTCCTGAACTGTCATGTGCGGATACAAAACGCTGTTACGAAAGATCATCGCCACATTTCGGTCTCTCGGCTCTGCGTTGGTCATATCAACACCGTCAATATACAGAGAACCGGACGTGATCTCTTCCAGCCCCGCGATCATGCGGAGCAATGTAGACTTTCCGCATCCATCCGGACCGGAAAGAACCACAAGTTCATGGTCATTAATTTCTAAATTAAAATCCCGAATTGCCTGTCGGCCGCCAGGATATGTTTTGTTTATATTTTTAAGTAATAAACGGGACATGGATTTCCTCCCAATATGCAGACTTTATAATTATATGGTACACAACTTCTTGTGTTTTTTCCATATGGCAAAACGCCAAAATATTGGACCTTTTTCCATGAAATTTGTATATGCTTGGACGACCTTTTGGAAATTTTCCTTTCATTCTACGAAAAAAGCGCCCTCACAGAGGACGCTTTTGTAAAAAATGACGATTTTCTTTTTTCACACTTCAATTATTTGATAGCGATTGCTTCCATCTCAAGTAATACACCCTTCGGAAGTTTAGCAACTTCTACACAGGAACGTGCCGGACACGGAGTCGGGAAGTGTTTTGCATAGATTGCGTTGATTGCTGCAAAATCATCCATATTCTGAATGAATACGCAAGTCTTAACAACTTTTTCCATGGATGTGCCAGCCGCTGCAAGAAGGTTTGTCATGTTCTGCATAACCTGCTCTGCCTGAGCCTCAACACCTTCCGGAACTTCGCCTGTAGCCGGATTTACCGGGATCTGACCAGATGCGAATACAAAGCCATTTGCTTCAATAGCCTGGGAATACGGGCCGATAGCTGCCGGTGCATTGTTTGTTTTGATTTCTGTTTTCATTGTAGTTACCTCCACCATTATATTTATTGTTTGTAACCGTGCCGAATTAAGGAACGGTTGCTATAAATTACCATTGTCCGAGTTTCAACGCTAAATTGCGCGGATATTTTTCTCTGTAATCTCAATCTTTCCTTCTTTTAACAGATGTCCAACTGCACGTTTGAACGCATTCTTACTAAGTTTGAACTCTCTCGCGATCACTTCCGGAGCTGCTTTATCGTTGAACGGAAGCACACCGTCAAATTCATTGATCACCTGCATCACGAGTTCTGCATCGGTAAAAATCTGGTTGTGCGCTTTATCTCTCGCGCTTAAGTCCAGTTTACCATCTTCTCGCACTTTTGTCACGCGTGCATGTACTTCCTGACCAACTTTAAATCCACCAAACAGTTCTCTTCTCGGAATTAATCCCTGGAACTTCTCGTCCACAGCTACAAAAGCGCCGATTTCCGGATTGATCTGGAAAATAAAGCCGTTCACCTCATCACCTGTGTGGTACGAAGAATCGGTTCTGAGGAACTGATATACCTTCATTGTCGCCGCAAGACGGTTGCTTTTATCAATATAGAGAGCAACCAGAATGCGCTCCCCTTTTCTCACCTGATGAGTCTGCTCTTTGAATGGAAGTAAAAGATCTTTCTCCAGTCCCATGTCCAGGAATGCACCGATCTTAGATGTGTCGCGCACCTCCAGGATCGCTGTCTCTCCCAAAGTCAGTTTCGGAACATTCGTTGTCGCGATCATTCTGTCTTCAGAATCTTTATATAAGAAAACATCCAGCAGGCTGCCGATCTTTGTTCCTTCCGGAACCATCTTCTTCGGAAGCAATACGCCTCTTTCCGGGCTTTTCGGAGTCCAGCCTTCTTCAGCCAGATATACACCAAAATCTTTTTCTTTGATGACCTCTAAGGTCTGCATCTTTCCAAGTTCTAACATGTCTTTCGTCCTCTCTTTCTTTTTCTATTGAGTACCAACTTTCAACTCTACATTCGCATACACGCTTCCGTCTTCTGCACAAAGGGAAACTACATATGTATCTCCGTCTGCTGACACTTTTAAGGATAGAACATCCCCTAACACAGCCGCTTTTCGATACTCTGCACGAATCCCGCAGATTTCGGCACCTTTTGGCAACACCTCAGAAGCAATGGCGACATACTGTGCATTGTTCACGTGAAGATTGGTATCCAAATGCTGTTTCATAACAGGAACGGTGCCAACCAATTGCATCTCCTTCGGAAGCGAAATCTTCCTTGGGAGATCTTCCATGTCCAGCCTTGGCTCCACCACCGGATAGAGACTGGTTTCCTCCGGAGTCAGACGCACCGGTCTGCCTGTCACAATATCAGTCAGAAACCAACAAGAATCCGCTTTCACAAGATAATTGCCATCCTTATCTAAGATCACAAAATTCCTCAATCCATAGATACCTTTAAAATCATATGGCCATGTAGCAATAGTAATCTCCTCTGCCACATCCGGTCTGCGAACTACTTCCACATTCCACGCTGACAATAACCAGGATTTTCTGGTTTTCTGAACATGAGCAAACCCAAGTCCTGCATCTTCCGACTGAAAGATCGAACAATCCTGAAGATAATTCATCAAACCGGTAATGGAAAGTTTTCTGTTGGTGTCCGTCTCACTGAAGCGGACACGACTTTTAAAACTGTACATGTAATACTCCTATCCCTCATAACGGAAAAGCTCCAATTTCGTACGAAATCAGAGCTTTTGCTGTACGCGTATTAATTTTAATATGCTTTATAAGCTTTGTCAAGGATTCCCGACAAGGATTTCACCGGACCGAATTTTTTCTGCAATCTCCTTACACTGCGTACGAATTTCTTCCGGCAAAAGTAAGATTCCATCTGAGGTTGTATTGAAAATAAAATCCACCGCCTCATCCTTTAATGTAAGATAACGAACGGTTCCTCCTTCAAAACGATTATTAATCAGTTCTTCCATCAGAATCGCTCCCACCTGTTCCGGCTTTTCTGCAATCGATGCAGCAACTGCTCCATGGCATTTTATTTCTGCATCAGATTCTGTTGTGATCGTCTGATTCTCAAACATAGGTTCTTCAATCAGACCGGAAAGTTCTGTTTCCATCTCAATTAGATGTACACCATGTTCCTGGGCGCCTTCCAGGATTCCCTGCCCTGCTGCGGAAGCAACAGCCATAACAATATCCGCTTTCTGTTCGATCTGTAAAAGTACAGTATCTTTTCCTTTCTGCACATCATCCCAGCTTCCCACATAATCTTCCAGAACCACGATTTCGGGATTCATGAATCTGGCACCTTGTTCAAAAGCCTGGTAATACTCCTGCACAAGCGGAATATTCATACCGCCGATCCATCCAATGACATGCTCTTCATTGATTCCGGATAACTCTGCAGATTCTGTGATCATTGCAGCTGTTGCTCCTGCGACGAAAAAAACCTCTTTCTTTTCCAGGTATACGGACTGTACATTTGGAAAATCAATTGATACATCTACAGAGACAAATTGGATCTCCGGATACAGTTCCGCGTATTTTGCAAGATAGTCTCCCGACTCAGCAGATGCTGCAATGATCGCATCTGCCCCATTTTCACAAGCTGAACTCACTGCAGTTTCCAATTCCTGTGCATTTTTTCCTACTAATTCCGTCACAATAATTCCCAGTTCCTCAGCGAACGGCTTCACTCCTTCACTGAACAGCCGATTATAGGACTGCTTTTTGCTTTCACCATTATATATAATATATATCTGTGTTTCATCCGATTCCATAGATTCTGCTACATTCGTTTCAGAACCTGCAGATACTGATTCCGTTTTCTCATTTATAGTGCCGCTTACACCACAGGCGGACAATCCCAAACATAATACAATCGGAAGAATTAAACTGATCTTTAATTTCATTTTCTTGTTCTTTCCTCATATTTATTTCTTCAAAACAGAATAACATTCGTGGAATATCTTGTCAATATCAGATGAACTCTATACATGTGATCCGAACATGACTAACGTCGTTGTAATGACATCGATATTATTATATAATTACATATGTAACAAGGCACATTGTGCTTTGAATTATATGGGAGGTGCAAGACTATGTACAAAAAAATTGATGCAGCATTCGAATATATCAGATCCAAATTTGATGGAAAAATTGATATCGCAATCGTATTGGGATCCGGACTCGGTCCGTTGGCTGATGAAATCGAAAATCCACTCGAACTCAACTATGCAGATATTCCTTATTTCCCTGTTCCAACATTAGCAGGACATGCCGGAAAATTAATCATCGGAACAATTGGTGACAAAACTGTTGTAGCGATGAAAGGTCGTTTCCACTATTATGAAGGACATGATATGGAAATCGTTCAGCTGGGCATTCGTGTATTCCAGAGATTAGGCATCGAAAAGGTAATCCTGACAAATGCATGTGGCGGTATCCGTGAAGATTTAGTTCCGGGATCCATCATGATCATCAGAGACCATATCGGTCTTTTCTGCCCATCCGTTTTAAGAGGAGAGAACTACGATGAATTCGGACCAAGATTCAAAGATATGACAGAAGTGTACAGTAAAGTTGCCGGAAATGTTGCCCGTAAAGTTGCAGCAGAAAACGGCATCGAGATAACAGATGGCGTATATGCATACTTTCCAGGTCCAATGTATGAATCTCCGGCAGAAATTTTGGCTTACCGTGCACTCGGAGCAGACGCCGTTGGTATGTCAACAGTACCGGAAGCAATTGCCGCCAGACATGGCGGACAGACTACACTCGGAATTTCCTTAATCACTAACAGAGCAGCAGGATTAGGAAATACTGAATTAAGCCATGCAGAAGTAGTAGAGATTGCTAACAAAGCAGAAAAAAACCTTGTTACTTTAGTAAAAGGCGTTATTACACAGTGGTAATTCTTTATAGAAAAAAGAACTCCCAGCAAAGCTAAACTTTGTTGGGGGTTCTTTTTTATTAAATATCAAGCAAATGACATTGCTAATTAGTGACCGCCTTTTGCAATCTTTCTTGCACGACTTGTACGGATAATACCGATCACAACTACTGCAAGCATTGTAGAAGCGTACGGAATCATCTCGATAAACTCGGACGGGAAGCTGGAACCACTCTTCAGAGATGTTGCAAGCGCATCTGTAAATCCGAAGAAAATAGCTACAATACCTGCACCTGCCGGGTTTGCAGACGCGATGTTACTTGTGGAAAGACCGATGTAACCACGACCGTTGATCATACCCTTCATGAAGAAGCTTACCCAACCCATGGACATAAATGCGCCTGCGAGGCCGCAAAGTACGCCAGAGATTAAGAAAGAGATATAACCAATGTTCTTAACGCTGATACCTACAGAAGATGCTGCTGTCGGATTCTCACCAACCGCTCTTAATCGGAGACCAAGTCTTGTTCTCTTAAGGAAGAACCAAACTGCCCAGATACTGAAGAAAGCAACGTATGTTAAAAGGTTGTGTCCGGAAAGCATCGGACCGATAACCGGAATATTTTCAATTACCGGAATTGTGATAGACGGAATTGTGTATGCCTTAATTGCGGCGGAAGTTGTAGCCTTCTCACCTGTTAAGAGATACATTACAAATACAGTACCACCTGCTGCTGCAAGGTTTGTAGCGATACAGGTAAGGTACAGGTCTGTTTTACCAGAGATGCTTGCAAACGCGATCACACCGCCAGTAAGAACACCAAATAAGATAGCTGCTGCTAAACCGATCCATAAGTTTCCTGTCATACCGGAAACAACAACACCTGCAAGTGCAGCTACAAGCATCATACCCTCTAAAGCCATGTTCATCATTCCTGCTTTAGCACTAATAACGGCTGCGAGACCAGCATAGATCAGAGGGGTTGATAAACGTAATACTGAGAAACCAAAGTTTCCAATCCAATCCATTGTAGACATATAATCTCTCCTCTCTTATGCTGTCTTCTGAGCTGCTTTCTCTTTTGCAGCCAGATCCTCTGCAGCAGCTTTGTAGATGAGTTTCTTCTTGTAGTTACCCATGAACTCTTCAGCCGCTACCATGAGGATAACGATACCCTGAATGATAGTAATGAACTCGATCGGGATATCACCCTTGGAGTTAACTACGTCAGCACCGATACGAATATAAGCAAGAAGGAGTGCTGCTACCGGAACAAGAAGCGGGTTCTTTCTCGCAAGAACTGCTACCATAAGACCGTCGAAACCGTGCTGTGTACTTGCTGTCCACTGGAAACGATCGTAGTTACCAAGAATCTCAACAGTACCGCCGATACCTGCAAGAGCACCACCAATAAGCTGTGCGCCGATGATTGTTCCCATCATGTTGATACCGGAAGCTTTTGCGAACTGTGGGTTGTTACCAACCACACGCATCTTGTAACCAAATACCATCTTATAGAAAAGAAGCGCTACAAGGATAACTGCGATAACAGCAACAAAGAAACCGGCCTGAACTCTCATTTTTCCAAAGATGCCCGGGAACTTGATCACTTCCGGGAGCGGTAAGGAACCAAGGAAACCGATGGAGCTGTCTCTCATGAAATATTTCAGGAGATAAATTGCAAGGAATACAAGAATGTTATTCAGCATAAGGGATGCTACTACGATATTCGCATTAAACTTGGCTTCCATAACAGCCGGAATGGAGGAGATGAAAGCACCTACTGCTGCACCAACTGCAAACAGTACAAGAATGCCAACCGGACCCGGAAGGGAATCACCGATTTTCAGAGCTACCATGGAAATCACACAACCGGAGATCATGAAGATACCTTCGCCGGACAGGTTGAATTTGTTTACCGCATACATAAAGCACATGCAAAGACCTGTGAATGTAAACGGAATTGCCAGGTTGATAATACTACCGATACGTCTTGGGGAAGAGAACGGTCCTAATACGAACTGCTGGATAATATAAACAGGATCATCACTGATGACAAACAGAGTGATCAGTGCAACTGCGTAAGCAATTGCTACCGCTGCAATGATACGAACCAATTCAACGGTAAATTCTACTTTACTGGTTTTATTCATAACAGACCCTCCATATCCTTTTCTGTCATTGTCTTAAGTCCAAGCATGTACTCACCAAGCTCAGCTTCAGATACTTCACTTGCTTTCGGGAATACCGCAACGATTTTACCTTTACGCATTACGAAAAGTTTATCGGAGCATCCAAGAACTTCATTTAAGTCAGCAGAAATAAGAAGAGTTGCTGTTCCTTCTTCTCTGGATTTTCTAACGATCGCTTTTCTGATCATCTCAGCAGCACCAACGTCAATACCACGTGTTGGCTGGTTTGCAACGATAAAGTTGCCGCCTGTTGTGAACTCACGGGCAACTACTACCTTCTGGATGTTACCACCAGAAAGGAAACGAACTGCCTGTTTCTTGTTGTCACAGGCGATCTGGAATTCTTTGATATACTCATCAGCAACGCTCTCAATATACTTCTTATTGATGAACATGCCCTTCTTGTAACCCGGTTTGAAATAACGATCAGAGATAATGTTGTCACAGATGGACATCTCGCCTGCAGCACCGTGGATCATACGGTCTTCCGGGATAAGTGCCATACCCATCTGGCGGATTTCAAATACGGATTTGCCTTCGATGGACTGACCATTCAGTTCAACGGTACCGGAAGCGAAGCCGTCCATACCGGAAAGTACGTCGGAAAGTTCGCTCTGACCATTGCCCTCAACGCCTGCGATACCGATAACTTCACCGGCTCTGATGTCGAAGGAAAGACCGTCAAGAACTCTCTTACCGTCTGCATTGATCTTTACAAGATCTCTTACCTTGACAATCGGGTCACCCGGTGTCGGGTCTTCTTTTTCAAACTGTAATACTACGTCACGACCTACCATGAGACGGGAGATATCTGCCTCGCTCATATCAGAGAGGTCATAGCTGCCTAAGCAGTTGCCGCGACGAAGGATTGTGATTCTGGAACAGATTCTCTTAACCTCTTCAAGTTTATGAGAAATGAAGATGAAGGAATGTCCATCATCACGGAGACGAAGAAGCTGCTCAAAGAGCTCATCTGTCTCCTGCGGTGTTAATACCGCTGTCGGCTCGTCCATGATGATGATCTTTGCACCCTTGATGAGAACTTTCATGATCTCAACTTTCTGTTTCTGACCTACGGACAGATCACAGACACGTGCTAACGGATCTACATGGAAATTATATTTCTCAGATACTTCTCTTGTCATTTCAACAGCTTTGTCGAAATCAAAGAGACCGTTTTTCATCGGCTCAATACCGAGAAGTACGTTTTCGGCTACTGTTAAAGACGGGACCTGCATGAAGTGCTGGTGAACCATACCAATACCTTTGCCGATCGCATCCAGAGTATTCTTGATATTTGCATCTTCGCCGTACAGAAGAACCTTACCGGTCTGCGGTTTCTCGAGACCGAAAAGAACCTTCATAAGAGTTGTTTTTCCGGCACCGTTCTCTCCTGCAAGCGCAAGAATCTCACCCTCATTAAGCCAGAATGTAACATCTTTATTGGCAACAAAACCATTATCATAAATTTTGGTAATGTTTTCCATTCTCAGAATTTCCTTGGCCATACCTTTTCCTCCTACCCAATACGATATCAGCAGGATTAACAAGTTAATCCTGCTGATTCAAAATCATTTTTTCAAACAATCCAGTTATTACGGAGCTACAGCACCCAGGAATGCCTGATATTCAGCCTCGTCTGCAAAATCGAAGTAAGATTTAACTGTCATCTCACCAGAAAGGATCTTTGCATTTGTCTCAGCCATTTTCTCTCTAACTTCTGCCGGAACATTTGCCTGGAAGAACTCGTTGTCTACATAACCAACAGCAGCTTCTTTTAAGCCGAGTGTTGTAACTTTCTTCCACTGAGCTTCGCCAGCTTCTTCGCTATGGAAGAAGGATACGAGGGAGTTACCAACTTCTTTTAACATGGATGTAACGATAACGTCAGCGATTTCCGGGTTCTCGGAATCTTTGTAGTATGCATACTGGTCGGAGTCAACGCCGATAGCCCATGTACCGAGTTCCTGACATGCCTCGAAGAGACCTGCACCAGAACCACCAGCTACCTGGTAGAATACGTCAGCGTTCTTATCTCTAGCCTGGCTTAAGCAAAGCTCTTTCATCTTAGCCGGCTCTGTCCAGGAACCTACTGTACCTTTGATAACTTTGATTTCCGGATTGTAATCAACAGCACCCTGTACGAAACCTGTTACGAAGTCCTCGATAACCGGGTTGTCCATACCAACGTTAACAGCAATAACGCCTGTCTCGGAAAGACCAGCTGCCATCTGACCTACCATGTAGGAACCTTCGTTCTGAGCGTAAAGAATATAAGCTACGTTCTCCGGGATAAGCTCCTCATCAAGGGAGTCATCGTAAATTACGAACTTGTTGTCCGGATACTCTTCAGCGAGCTTTAACATAATGTCTGTGAATGTGGAACCACCAACTACATACTGGTAACCTTCATCAAGAACATCGAGGATAGCATCTTCCCATTTATCGGATTTTGTTGCATCACCAACTTCGATTGTCTTAGCGTCCCAGCCTTCGCTTCTTAATGTTACCATACCTGCCTCTGCAGAGTCAGAGAAGGATTTGTCACCAAGGTTACCTACTACGTGACAGATTGTTTTGTCAAGGTCTGCAGCTTCAGCTTTCGGTGCATCTGTTGCTGCCGGTGCCTCTGTTGCTGTTGCTTCTTCTTTAGCTGCTGCTGTTGTTGCTGCTGTCTCGCCGCCGCCACAAGCTGTGAGGGAAAGTGCCATTGCACCTGCAAGAGCTACGCTTACTAATTTTTTAAGTTTCATATTTCTCCTCCTTAAGTTTTTTATAATGAAACTAATCCCCTTAGGGACTCGCTTTCGCGCACTTTTATAAAATGGTTACCAAAACATTATAACATATTTTTCACCTAGTGTGTTAAATTTCTTATCCATTTTCCAGTATAAATTCTCAATACACTCACGATTGCCTCAATCGCAATGTTTAATTTAATAATTGCCACCACCAGATACGGTGACGCACCCAGCCAAAAGGCACATATCGCTGCTGCCGGGATCGTCAAAAGCCACATCGAGAAGATATCACAGATCAATCCCATCTTACCATCGCCTCCAGCTCTTAACACCGCAACCATTCCCGTCATCTCGACACCTGAAAACGGCCAGATTGCCGCAAAGATCAACATGAAGGTTCTGGCGTATACAGCCGCCTCCGGGCTAAGGGCATACAGATTCACAAACAGGCTTCCAAAAATCAAGGTAACAATACCCACAAGAGAACCACCAATGAAACCGATCACGATCATGCTGTACGCTTCCCTCTGGATTTGTTCCTTATCTTTGCCGGAACCAATCGTCTTTCCCATTACAACCGAACAAGAGTGAAGAACTCCATTCATCACACTGCTCAGAAGCTGGTAAAATACATTTGCCACATTATACCCGGACACGATCACAGTTCCCATTTGACCGGTGATCGAACTACCCGCTGTTGTTCCTGTCGACCAGATCAGTTCATGACCGATGATCGGCGTACTTACCATCCAGAAATCTTTTGTTAACTGCTTGTCCTTTCGCTTCAGATCAGAAAACCTCATGGAAATCTTCTTTTCTTTTATGAATACAAATCGACTTAAGATCAGAAGTTCTACGATTCTCGCGATTACCGCTCCGACCGCTGCCCCCTGGATCCCCAGCTCCGGCATTCCAAATTTACCAAAAATCAGGCAATAATCCAGAACCACGTTCAACGGATACGAAATCGCATTGGTTGTAAAAGAAACCTTCATTTCCTCGATTCCTCTGCACCACGCAAACATAACCGTACTGACCGCGCAGACCGGATACATGACAGCCGCGGTACGCAGATAAGATGCTCCGATTCGAATCAATTCCGGATCACTGCTGTAAATACGAAGAAGTTTGTCCGGCCAGACCATTACGATAATTGAAAAGACTACACCAAAGACTGCTGCACTTTTCATACCGATCGCACCCAGCGTCCTGATCTTCTCCTGATCCCGTTTTCCCCAGTATTGCGCCACCAGTACACAGCATCCTGCACCGATTCCACAACAGACAGTATAGAAAACAAAAAAAATCTGCTGTGCCTGTGAAACCGCACTCATCTGCAGCTGATCGATCCTGCCAAGCATAATACTGTCCAGCGTATCCACACTGACACGAAGGAGCTGCTGTAGAATCATTGGAAAGGAAAGAACCAGGATATTAATATAAAACTGTTTGGATAATGTAATTCCTATATTTGCTCTTATTGTTTTTGTCATATCCTTTTACATGTTAAAGATGCAGTCATACTTCTGCTATAGATTGCGTCATCAGTACCTGAATGCATTCCTTTTTTTAGAATACACCTTGTCATAATGCTTGTCAATATTTTTGTGCATATCTCTCATTTATTGTCATTTTATGTTTTATTTTCTGTTCAAAACACACAGAAATTGCGACAGCATTCGTTCACACCTGACATGACAGCTGCAATTTACATCTCAAAAATCAAAGCCTTCTGTAAACAATTTACTGCATCTCTACAACAACAAAAAATCCAGGAAACAATCCCTGGATTCTCAGCTGGGCTACAAGGATTCGAACCTTGAAAATGACGGAGTCAGAGTCCGTTGCCTTACCATTTGGCGATAACCCATTATTTAATTGTGACATCGGTTATAGAGTATAACCTAGCTGGGCTACAAGGATTCGAACCTTGAAAATGACGGAGTCAGAGTCCGTTGCCTTACCATTTGGCGATAGCCCATCGCTTGAACGAATGTCATTATATCTCAATATAAGAAATTCGTCAAGTATTATTTTCAAATTTTTTCAAAAAATTTTAGCAACTTATTTCTCATTCGTATTCTACCGTCACAAGAAACAAACCCTCCGGAGGTGCAGTCATTCCCGCTGCCTCGCGGTTCATGGCTGCCAGAATCCTTTTCATCTCTTCCGGTTTTCGTTTCCCCAATCCGACTTCTACCAGTGTTCCAGTCAAAATCCGCACCATATTGTACAGGAATCCATTTCCGGTATAGGAAAAAACCACCTTCGAGTCCATTTCTTCAATATAAATAGAATCAATCCTGCGAACAGTACTCTTTTTCATCTTTTTATTAGAACAGAAACTCTTAAAATCATGCTCTCCTACAAAATAATCTGCTGCCTTGCGCATGGCAGCGATATCCAGCTTTTCTCCCAGCCCCCAGACATACTTTCTCTCAAATACATTTTTCTTGAGAGACATATCCACGGAATAGGAATAGGTTTTTCTGATCGCCAATAATCTGCTGTGAAATCGCTCCGGCATTTCTTCTGCGCTTAACACGCGGATATCTTCCGGAAGGTATTGATTCAGATAGTTCATCGCAGTTTTAGCATCTGAACAGAGTTTTTCATTAATATGGAAGTTCGCAACCTGACCTCTGGCATGAACACCTGCATCCGTTCGGCCTGATCCGTGAACTTCAATCTCTTCTCCGCTCCATTTATATAGAATCGCTTCAATCTTCCCCTGGATCGTATTGTCTGTATTTCCCTGTTTCTGCCAGCCATCGTATCTGGAACCGTCATATTCCAAAACAATTTTGATATTTTTCTTCATTTTGATATCCTCTGATATAATGAATCCCCGGCAGGTATGTTTCCATCACCTTCCGGGGATCATAAAATTCATTTTCTGCCGCAGACAGTATAGCGGATTTCGCTTATTCTGTCAATTCAGAAGTACAATGCGGACATCTTGTAGCTTTGATGCTAATTGTGGACTGACAGAACGGGCAAGTCTTCTCTGTCGGCTCGGCCGGAGCTGCCGGTGCTGCCGGTGCTGGAGTCTCTTCCTTTTTCTCAGCCGCTGTACGGATCTTATTTATCGTTCTTACCATCATGAAGATCACAAATGCTAAGATGACAAAGTTGATCACTTCTGTAATAAATGTACCGTATTTCAGAACCGGAGCTGCCACTGCCTCTGCATCTGCAAGAGTTGCATATGTACCGCCATCCAATGCGATAAACATATTTGTAAAGTCCACTTTACCTGTGAAAATACTTACAACTGGCATGATTAAATCATTTACTACAGAATTCACAATATCCTTGAACGCTGTACCAATGATCATACCAACTGCCATATCAAGCATATTGCCCTGTACGGCGAATTTCTTGAACTCATTTAATAATTTGCTCATATTTTTTCTCCTGTATTGTTACTGCCTTATATTCGGAGTGCTCCCACCCCCATATCCTTACGGATAGATCGGATATTTCTCACAGATCTTTGTTACAGCTGCACGGATCTCATCTGCCTTGTTCTCGAAATCAGTTGCTGTTAACCAGATCAGATGTGCGATTTCTTCCATATCACTCTCAACCAGACCTCTGGATGTGATCGCCGGAGTTCCGATACGAACACCAGATGTCACGAACGGGCTTCTCGGATCGTTTGGAACAGTGTTCTTGTTCAGTGTAATATAAACCTCGTCACAACGGTTCTGAAGTTCCTTACCGGAAATCTCCATACCGCGAAGATCTACTAACATCAAGTGGTTGTCTGTACCTCCTGTGAGCACCTTGAATCCTTCCTTCTCAAGAGCTGCTGCCAGAACTTTCGCATTCTTAACCACCTGCTCCTGATACGCCTTAAACTCCGGTTTTAAAGCCTCACCAAAGCAAACCGCCTTTGCAGCGATTACATGTTCGAGCGGACCGCCCTGTGTGCCCGGGAAAATCGCCTTGTTGAAATTGAACTTGTCAGCAGCTTCCTTATTAGCAAGAATCATACCGCCACGCGGTCCTCTTAATGTCTTATGAGTTGTTGTTGTCACAACATCTGCATATGGGAACGGGCTCGGATGTACGCCTGCTGCCACAAGACCTGCGATGTGCGCGATATCCACCATCAGGTTGGCACCACACTTATCACAAATCTCACGGAAACGTTTGAAATCAATTTTACGGGCATATGCACTTGCACCTGCCACGATCAACTTCGGCTTGCATTCCATCGCCTTTTTCTCAAGTGCCTCATAATCAATATAACCCTCGTCATTGACACCGTACGGTACAATATTGAAGAAACGACCAGAGAAGTTTACCGGACTTCCGTGGGAAAGGTGTCCGCCATGATCCAGATTCATACCCATAACGGTATCGCCAGCCTCTAACATCGCCATAAATACAGCCATATTCGCCTGGGCACCGGAATGTGGCTGTACGTTTGCATAATCACAGCCAAACAGCTTCTTTGCACGCTCGATCGCAAGAGTTTCCACAACGTCTACGCACTCACAGCCACCGTAGTAACGCTTTCCGGAATAACCTTCTGCATACTTGTTGGTAAGTACAGTTCCCATTGTGACCATCACTGCCTCAGAAACAATGTTTTCAGAAGCAATTAATTCCAGGTTTCTTCTCTGTCTGGCAGCCTCGGCTTCGATCGCAGCACCGACTTCACTGTCATATTCAGAGATCATTTTCATGATTTCGTTTACCATTTAACTTTCTCCTTCACTAAACTGATAATTTTTTATTACAATCTGTAATATTCTGTTCCCATTATACTCGTTAATGTCCGGATAGTAAATAACATCAATCCATTTTTTATTTCCGATTTCTTCTAAAAATTCATCCCCGTTTGTAAACAACAATCCGTCCATCGCCAGTCCGCTTTCTGTTACCAGATTCATTTTTACCAGATTTTTAGTTTTTCCGAGAATCCGCATGGTGCGGATGTACAGCTTTTTCTGGGCGAACAACGGTTTTTCATTTCCCTGGCCATATGGTTCCAGTTGCTTAAGCTCCTCCACCAGACCGTCCGAAACGTACTCCAAAGGCATCGGAACATCGATCCAAACTTTTGGAATAAAATCTTCCTCTGTCAGTTCCGCATTTTCATTGAGCCGTCTTCGAAATTCCTCAATATCTCTTTCTTCTATAGAAAGACCTGCTGCCATCGGATGGCCTCCAAACTTCGGAAGCAGATCTGCCACTTTCGCAAGTCCCTGATACATATGATACTGCTCAATGGAACGTCCGGAGCCTTTGATCCGTTCCTCGCCTCGCGTCAGCACAATGGCCGGCTTATTAAATCGTTCCCTCACACGTCCGGCGATAATACCCGCCAATGACTCATGACATTCCGGCAAAAAGACAACCAGCACCTTATCTTTTTCGTACAACTCTTCTACTTGATGAAAAGCCTCATCTTCTCCCTGTTTTGTCATATCCTTTCGCAGATCATTCAGGTTTTTCAGCTCCTCCGCCAATCCATCAGCTTCCGTTTCATCCTGAGACAATAATAACTTCAATGCCAGTTTCGCTGACTGCAGTCGTCCGCCTGCGTTCAGACAGGGACCGATCACAAATCCGATATGATACGCACTCAATGC
>JAZOVL010000214.1:0-2370 GCA_045658685.1 Pilosibacter sp. | reverse complement strand
ACAGAGAGAAATTCACAAAAGCTGCAGAGACAGTGATTGCACTTTCTGATATTAACAGAAAAATCGAAGGTAAGCAGATCATCACATGTGACTCTGGTGTGGTCGTAATTTTAATCACTCACGATAAAGTTGAAATGCGTGACCTTCAGAATAAATTGAAAGTAATCGCAAAAGAAGAAGTTGCAAAGATTGAATCCGAGAGAAGAATCCGCGTTGGTATCGGTACAATTGAAAGTGGAATTAAAGGCATCAAACATACATATGTAAATGCACAGGATGCCGTAAAAGCAGGTGAGATCTTCAAGAGAGAGCGTGTTGTTCTTGAGTACATGGGAATGGAGATCTACAGCAGTATCAACCAGATGGTAGTAAACTACGGAGACCGCCTCACAAGAACTGTATTAAAGCAGCTTGGCGAGACTGAGAAGAATGTCATTACCAAATATTACAAATGCAAGGAAGATGTTGCATTGACAGCAGAGCAGCTTGGAATGACAGTGGAAGATGTTGAGCACAGCCTGGTTCAGATTAGAATTAATACTGGTCTTGATGTAAATGACAGCGAGGACAACTTTAAACTCCACTTTATCACAATTGCGAAAAAAGTTCTCGAGAATGATGAGAGAATTAAAAAATATAATCGTTAATAAAACAGTTACCTTATTCACCGGATGCTGCGAACACTGATTTCGTGGTGTCCGGTTCCTTTTTTGCGATTGACACCCACCTTAAAGTGTGCTATTGTTGAGATGATTCCGATGCACTATTGAACTCGCACGCAACATCTTGAATTCATTGTCATTTTCGATGAATTGGATTTTGTTTGTGGGTTTTTTCTTGAATAAATTTAAAAAGGGTTCTCGGAACCGGGGGGAATTTATTGAAGGGCGATTGTTCGGAAACAACAAAATATTTATTTTTTAATGGAGGTACCAGTATGAACAACGGTACAGTTAAGTGGTTCAACGCAGAGAAAGGTTATGGCTTCATTTCCAACGACAATGGTGGCGATGATGTTTTCGTACACTTCTCCGCAATCGTAGGCGAAGGTTACAAGACACTTGAAGAAGGTCAGAAAGTTTCCTTCGAGACAGAGCAGGATCCGAAGAACAGCAAGAAGCTTCGCGCTGTGAACGTAACAAAGCTCTAATCTTTGGTACTGAATCCAAAAGCCGCATCGAAAACAGATGCGGCTTTTTTCTTTGGTCATTTTCATCAGCCCTCTTTACTTCTGGAAAAAAATAATTTATACTAAATCTGACCATATAACTATTGCCAAACAAGGAGTATTTTATATAATCAGATGAAATATATAATCGATAAAGAAAAACGTCCTGTATATCTTCAGATCTATAAGCAGATACGAGATGATATCATTGGAGGAAATTATCCATATAACACCAAACTCCCCTCCAAACGAAGTCTTGCCGAGGAGATCGGTGTGAGCACCATTACGATTGAACATGCATACG
Organism: Pilosibacter sp.; assembly: GCA_045658685.1. Taxonomy (GTDB): domain Bacteria; phylum Bacillota; class Clostridia; order Lachnospirales; family Lachnospiraceae; genus Pilosibacter. The sequence continues at coordinate 898 of JAZOVL010000214.1, read as the reverse complement.
CACTGCTTTGTGATGAGGGATATGTGGAATCCAGAGAACGCAGCGGCTTTGTGGTTATATTCCGTAAAGCGGATGGTTTCGCTGCTTCAAGTGAATTTCATATGGAGAGTTTAATACGACATAACGTAAATGATTATCCGGACTTTCCATTGTCTGTGATCAGTAAAACGATGCGTAAGGTTTTGAGCGAGCACGGAGAGGTCCTTCTTAATAAAGCTCCGAACTGTGGATGTATTGAGTTGCGTGATGCAATTCGACATTACCTTGCAAGAAACCGGGGGATTCAGGTCGGTGTGGAACAGATTATTATTGGAGCCGGATCGGAATATCTCTACGGACTTATTATAGAGTTGCTTGGCAGAAATCTTATTTATGCTATTGAATCGCCTTCGTACAAGAAAATCGAGCAGGTTTATCGGGCGGCCGAGATTACCTATGAAACGCTTCCGCTGACAAGTTCAGGTATTGACAGCAAAGCGCTGTCTGATACAAAGGCGGATGTGCTGCATACGACTCCGTATCGAAGCTATCCAAGTGGAGTTACCGCAACGGCAACCAAGCGGTATGAATATATTCATTGGTCAGAGCAGGGCGGCCGCTACATCATTGAGGATGATTTTGAGTCTGAATTTTCCGTTTCTGCAAAACCGACAGAGACATTGTTTTCAATTTCGAATAACGATAATGTTATATACCTCAACACATTTTCGAAAACGATCTCTCCTTCGCTGCGTATTGGATATATGGTATTGCCTGAGTGTCTGGCAGAGAGGTTCAATGAGAAACTGGGATTTTATTCCTGTTCTGTACCGACCTTTATGCACTATGTTCTTACTGAACTTATTAATAATGGAGATTTCGAACGCCATATTAACCGTGTCAGAAGAAAGAAACGAAA
>JAZOVL010000213.1:0-3886 GCA_045658685.1 Pilosibacter sp. | reverse complement strand
CTGTGCCGGCTGTCTGGATCAGAGCAGCCAAGGACGGTGTGCATGTCATGCTGGCGGTCATAGCGCCGAGTCCATTGAGGAGAGGCAGTTTCAGTACTTTACGGCTGATCAGGAAGCCGAGGAAGAATGGAACAAAGATCAGGAATAAACCGAGGAGCGGAAGTACAACACCGTATGTAGCGAGGATCTGCACCAGGCTCTTTCCGCCTTCTGCACCGGCTCCGGCGAAGAAGAGGATCAGACCGATCTCTTTTAATGGATTGATCACACTCGCATTCAGCTTTACGCTGACCGGACCGATGTGACCAAGGTGTCCGAGAAGAAGACCCATGATCAACGGACCGCCAGTCATTCCAAGGGAGAACTGACCGAATCCCGGGATCGGGATCACGATGGAACCGAGGATCATACCGGTCGCGATGGCAGTTACCAGAGCGAAAAAGCCCATCGGAGCAATGTCGATCGGTTCTTTACCGGATTCGCTGACTTTGATGACCGGCTTCATGGCGATCAGGCTGCGCTCATATTCCATGTCAGCATGGAGGAACTTCGGGATTGCCTGAACGAATAATACTTTGAATAATGCACCGAACGGATACATGATTCCGTAACCGGCCGCCACACGAGTCATGGCGTCGGCGCTTGCGGAAACGGCTTCTTTTGCTGCTGCAAATCCAGGAGAGGATGTGAATGCACCGGTCATCATTCCGATGGCAACAGGCATTTCAATTCTAGCACCCCAGATTAACGCCAGACAGATAAGAGATCCGGTAATCCCGGTACACATGCAAATGATAAAATAAGAGATACCGTTCTTTTTCATTCTCTCCAGGAAAGAGGAGCCGGCACTGAGACCAACGGAGGCCATGAAAATTGCCATACCGGTCATCTGGACACTGGAGGGGATTTCGGCGCCGAAATGACCAAAGACCAAACCTACCAGGAAAACAGCAGAAGTACTGAGACTGATTCCGCAGATTTTGATCCGGCCGAGAATGTAGCCGAAAAAGGCGATGGAGAAGATCATAAGTATCGTAGTTGCAGGTTCTTTTAGAATTAACATGATGTCATTACCTTCTTTTGTTTATTTGGTTGTAGTACAAGTTTTTGTATACATGAAGATTATCGAACCGATTTGATCAGGCGGAAGACCTGTTCGGCAGTTGCTTCCATGTTTTTGCGGGCATTTTGCGGGTCCATAGCTTCATCCAGAGACACAACACTGCGGAGAATCGGGAAAAATGCATCAATTCCGTGCTCATTGCAGTGGATTGCATCCTCGGTTACAGCACCGGAAAATGCAAGAACGGTTTTTTTGTATTTTTTAGCGATGTTTGCAACACCGCTCGGAGCCTTACCCATAACAGTTTGGGCATCGAGACGGCCTTCGCCGGTGATCACGATGTCTGCGTCTTTCACGTAGTCTTCCAGTCTGGTTTCTTCCAGAACGATGGAAATACCTGATTCCAGAACGGCATTTGTGAAAACAGAGAATGCAAAACCAAGTCCTCCTGCTGCACCCGTTCCCGGGAATTCAGCATCTGCATTTGGGTTTACGGATTTGGCTAAATCAGCGTAGTTTGCCAGCCAGCCATCCATAGTGCGGACGATTTCCGGAGTCGCTCCTTTTTGCGGTCCATAAATTGCACTTGCTCCCATAGGGCCACAGAGTGGATTGGTTACGTCACAAGCAATCTTAAAAGAGCAGTTTGAGAGTTCCGGAACAACATGGGATGCGGAAATACTTGCGAGATCTTTCAGACCTGCGCCACAGTGAGGAATCGGTCTTCCATCGCTATCCAGAAAATCGTATCCCAATGCCTGAAGCATTCCGACACCGCCGTCATTGGTGGCACTTCCGCCGATGCCGATAATGAAACGCCTGCAGCCCTTATGGATCGCATCGAGAATCATTTCTCCAACACCGTAAGTCGTTGTTTTTAATGGATTTCTCTCGTCTCCGTGAACGAATGTAATTCCGGCAGCAGCAGCCATTTCCATGATCGCGGTATGGGTTTCTTTGATGATTCCATACTGACAGGAAACCGGACGGCCGTGTGGTCCGGTGACAGTAATGGTCTCCAGTTCGCCGCCCATACCAATAGTTAAGGCTTCTACGGTACCTTCACCGCCGTCTGCCAATGGTCGAACGCGGATATCTGCATTTGGAAATGCATGTTTTATACCAGCCTCAATGGCATGGCCCGCCTCCAGAGAGGAGAGACTGCCTTTGAGGGAGTCGATTGCGATTGTCACTTTCATAATACAATTACCTCCGTGCATAATGTTGGCGATAAATCTTGCTTTAGTGTAGCATAAAACAGGAAAGAATGATATGCTTTCCGACAAAAAATGAAAAAAGGACCCGGCATAGATGAAAAACTATGCCGAGTTCCATAAGAAAATTGCATTAATAAGTATCAAGCGGAGGGAGAACAGAATCCGGGAGCGGACAAGTGTATTTGCCGCCATTACGTTTTGTAACTTCTTGTTTTGCTGCCTCGATGACATCTGGGCGATCCATTGTGCGGATACAAGACAGAGCCATGACTTTCGCCGCAGTCAGAGTACCCTTATGTGCGATCGGACTGCAGGACTGGGCAACCATCTGCCAGGAATGGCCTACATTTCCGATACATGCGGTTGCAATATTGATGTTGAGTGTCGGACATGCATAGCCAACATCACCGACATCGGTAGAACCAGCCATCAGTTTGATTTTATCTGGATTGAACGGATGAATCTCGGAATCCAGAGGACGCTCTAAGATTTCTTCGAGACGGTCCTCACCGTAAGTTTCGATGATCTGTTCTTTGATTGCCTGCTTGGTAGTATCATTGTAGGTATTCAGGAATTCTTTTGCAAGAGCGTAGTCGGCTTCGTCCCATTTCGGAGCGCCCACTTCTTTCAAACACTCGTCTGCAATGGAGGCCAAAGCATTGTTCGGAAGGTACTCTGTGAATGCCATAGAAAGATCAGCCTGATACTGAGTATCAGTCATGATGGCAGCACCACGGGCACAGTTTTTTACACGCTCATAAAGTTCTTTTACCTGCCATACCCAAGGAGAACGCACTTCGTAACGGATGATCGCATGGTCCTGAACCACGTTCGGAGCAGTTCCGCCTGCATCGATGTAAGCGTAGTGGATTCTTGCTTCCGGAATGGTGTGCTCTCTCAGATAATTACATCCGATGTTCATCAGTTCGCATGCATCAAGGGCACTGCGTCCAAGATGCGGGCTTCCGCCTGCGTGAGAGGAAACACCTGTGAAAATAAAGTTTGCACCCATGATAGCATTGGAATGCGTGGATTCGATGGCATTCTTTGTGGACGGATGCCATGTATAAACAAAATCAACATTGTCAAACATTCCGGCTCTTGCCATGAACTGTTTGGAACCGGCCCCTTCTTCTGCCGGACAGCCGAAGTAGATAATGGTGCCGTCTTTTTTATTGGCTTTCAGATATTCCTTTACTGCGATAACGGCTGCGAGAGAGCCTGCGCCGAGACAGTTATGGCCGCATCCGTGTCCTGGCGCTCCCTGAATGATCGGATCTTTTGTGGTCTGACCGGCTTTCTGACTAAGCGCAGCCAGCGCATCATACTCACCCAGGATTCCCATGACTGGCTTTCCGGTTCCATAAGAGAATGTTCCTGTGAAGCAGGTCGGAATTCCTGCATCGCCCTTTGTCAGAGTGAAGCCTTCTTTTTCCAGAATGCCGCAGATTAAATCTGCAGATTTTGTTTCATGAAATGCCAGTTCAGCGTATTCCCAAATTTTATCATTTGCTTCGATGATCATAGCAGATTTCTCGTCGATGATCTGTTCAATAAATTTTAAATCGCTCATAATATCTGTCCTTTCTGATATAAAACTCTTTTG
>JAZOVL010000212.1:0-2026 GCA_045658685.1 Pilosibacter sp. | reverse complement strand
TTGATTGCTTCCAGCCTTGTAAAACTTGTCAAGGACAACGATGGCGAAGGCGAGACAATGAAACGAATCGCTGCCGGCGGTTTTAAAGATATCACACGTATTGCTTCTTCTTCTCCTGTAATGTGGGAGCAGATATGCATGACAAATACGGACAATTTAAAGGTGCTAATGAGACGTGATATTGAATCTTTAGAATCGATTTACGATGATCTGGATTCGCACAATGGATCAGCGATTTATAATTTGTTTGATGAATCAGGAAGATATCGTGATACATTCTCCAGCATTAAACGCGGACCCGTTGCTCCAAATCATTCATTCTCTATAGATGTGGTGGACGAACCAGGTTCCATTGCGATCCTTTCTGCGATCCTGGCTTCCCGCGGGATCAACGTAAAAAACATAGGTATCAACAATGCCAGAGATTATGGCGAGGGTGCTCTTCGAATCGAGTTTTATTCAGAAGAGAAGAAATCAGAAGCCGCTGATTTATTAAAACGCTATAATTACAACTTATCACGCTAGAAATGAGGCAACCATATGAAATTCAAAAAAATTTCTCACCTGCGCGGTGAAGTGACCGTCCCTGGTGATAAATCCATATCTCATCGCAGTGTCATGTTTGGTTCTATTGCTAAGGGAACTACAGAGATTCACAATTTTTTAGAAGGTGCCGACTGCCTTTCCACGATCTCCTGTTTCCGAAATATGGGAATTGATATCAAAAACAGAAACGGTATTGTAACAGTCCACGGAAAAGGACTTCACGGTTTGAACGCACCGAACTGTGTTTTAGACTGTGGAAACAGTGGAACAACAACCCGGCTGATCTCCGGTATTCTGGCCCCGCAACATTTTGATGTGACTCTGACCGGAGATGAGTCCATCCAGAAACGTCCAATGAAGAGGATCATGGAACCACTTTCCCAGATGGGAGCTGACATTACCAGTATCCGTGATAATGGATGTGCACCGCTCTCTATCCACGGAAAACAGCTTCACGGAATTCACTATTATTCGAACGTTGCTTCTGCGCAGGTAAAATCTTCGATTCTTCTCGCAGGACTTTATGCCGAAGGCGAGACAACTGTGACCGAGCCAAAATTGTCAAGAAATCACACCGAGCTAATGTTAAGCTTCTTTGGTGCTGATATTCGCACATTGGGTACTACTGCAACCATCCATCCAGCTGTAGAATTATACGGAAACAAGATTCAGGTTCCTGGTGATATCTCCTCTTCCGTCTATTTTGTAGCAGCCGGACTGATCGTTCCAAATTCTGAGATTCTAATCAAGCATGTTGGAATTAATCCAACCCGTGACGGTTTGATCCGCGTATGTCGTGCGATGGGAGCCGATATTACACTTTTAAATGAAAATCACGACTATTCCGAACCGACAGCAGATATTCTGGTACGCACAAGTAATCTAAAAGGAACTATCATCGAAGGCGATATCATCCCAACCATGATCGATGAACTTCCAACAGTTGCTCTGATGGCATGTTTTGCTGATGGTACCACCATTATCCGCGATGCAGCAGAATTGAAAGTAAAAGAATCCAACCGTATTGCACTCATGGTTCAAAATCTCACCGCCATGGGAGCTGATGTGGAGGAAACAGAAGACGGTATGATCATCCGCGGTGGAAGACCACTTCACGGAGCTGTGATCGAGACAAAGAAGGACCACCGCATCGCTATGACTTTTGCCGTTGCTGCAATGGCCGCTGAAGGTGAAACCACGATCATGGATGCTGAGTGTGTAGATATCTCCTATCCACAGTTTTACACGGATTTGCTATCGTTAGCGAAGTAAATGAATATTTAATTAAGTATACTTAGTGACAAAATAGTCCCGAGTAATCGAAATTTTCAAAAGAACTCGCTTTCGCTCAAAGAATTGCGTAATGGTACTAAGGCGCTAAAAAACAGCGCCAAGTACCAACGGAATTCTATGGTTCTTTTTTGAAAACACCGATTACTCCGGGACTAAATCTTTGTACAACTAAGTTTACTTAATGAAT
>JAZOVL010000211.1:0-3194 GCA_045658685.1 Pilosibacter sp. | reverse complement strand
CCAACTACGGTTGTCTTATACTCCGGAGAGTACGCACGTCCTGCTTTGAAATAGAACCAGTAATCGTCGGAACCATCCGGTGCAGACATATAATGCCAGCCCTCAACTGCTGCTCCGTTGTCATCAAAAAATAAAATATCTGCGGTATCTTCATTAGAAAGATTCCAGTTGCTGCTGGAAGTGTAATCCTTCGGGTTTACCCAGCCGGTCAGCATACGTCCATCTTCATCGAAAATATACGTCTTCTCATCAATGACTTTATCGTCTCCTGCGATCATTTTTCCGTTATTACCAAAATAGTACCAGTATTCACCCCAGTTATCCTCGTCCGGATCTGCCAGCCAGCGCCAACCATCTGCTCTTGCTCCGGACTCTCTGAAATAATACGTATAATCTCCGATTTCTTTCCAGCCGGTGCTCATAATACCGTCTTCAAAATGGTACCAGACACCATCGATTTCTTTCATTCCCTCCTGGTACATCTTACCATTAGTACCAAAATATCTCCAACCGGCCTCGTCCTCATCCCAGTCATCTTCCCCATAAAAGTACTGCCAGGAATTGGCCACTCTCATACCATTGGCATCAACGTAATAAACATCATCGATCAGACTGTTAGTCACCAATTTTCCATTATGGTCCAGATAATAATATTGGTCACCGGACTTTACCCACTCATCGATAATCATATCACCACTTCTGTCATGATAATAATACCAGTTCACACCATCATGAGACCATCCTGCAAACGCAGTAACTGCAAAACCGGCTGTCATCACTGCCGCCAGCCCCAATGTATATAAGGTACGCTTTCTCATAGTTTTCCTCCCTTTATCGAAACAAAACCCAAATTTTCTTTCTTTTTCTTCTTTATTAAGAATATACCATAATATCTCGAAAATTTCTTCCCTTTTTTTCTATTTTTTTGTTCAATTTCTAGGCAAAAAAGTGGCAATTCGCATCTGCATACGAACTGCCACCAAAAACACTTTATTTTTCACCGAACAAACGGTTTACTGCACTGAATATACCACGGAGGGAAGCTCTTGTAATGTTAGAACTGATACCTACGCCGTATGTCACACGGTTCGAATCCTGATCCATCACATGGATATAAGAAGCTGCCTGTGCACCGGAACCAGAAGCAAGCGCATGCTCATTGTAATCCAGAACTTTGATGTTGATTCCCAGTTCTTCTTCAAGACCACGCTGAACCGCATCGATCGGACCATTACCAACACCTTCAAACTGCTTCTCCACACCATGATCGGTATAGGTAACCACCGCAACCGTTGTGAAATCTCCCTGGGACTCGAAATCTGTGATCTTGCATTTTCTGAAGTGGTATGGTTCTTTTCTCTCCAGATATTCGTTGCGGAATTCTTCCATAATCTGCTCTGGAGCAACCTCGCCCTGACTTTCGGCAATCTTCTGGATGATATCCGCAAACTCCTTGTGCATGCCACGCGGGAGGCGGAAACCGAAAAATGTTTCCATCACAAATGCTACGCCACCCTTTCCGGACTGGCTGTTGATACGAACCACCGGCTCGTACTCGCGGCCGATGTCGGACGGATCGATCGGGAGATACGGAACCTGCCAGATCTTACTCTGACGCTCCAGAAGCGCGTGCATACCTTTGTTGATCGCATCCTGATGGGAACCGGAGAATGCTGTAAATACAAGTTTTCCGGCATATGGGTGACGCGGATCAATGTGCATCTTTGTTGTACGCTCATAAACTTCCGCGATTTCTTTAATATCGCCAATCTCGAGTTCCGGATCGATACCCTGGGAGAACATATTGTATGCGATGGTCAGGATATCCACGTTACCGGTTCTCTCGCCATTACCAAATAAAGTACCCTCAATTCGGTCTGCACCGGCAAGAAGTGCCAGCTCCGCTGCCGCCACACCTGTACCACGGTCATTGTGCGGATGAACACTGAGGATAATACTCTCACGATTTTCCAGATGCTTACTCATCCACTCGATCTGATCTGCATAAACATTCGGAGTTGTCATCTCAACCGTAGACGGAAGGTTGAAGATCATCTTCTTTTCCGGAGTCGGTCCCCAGGCTCTCTGCACCACATTACAGATATCCAGGGCAAAGTCAAGCTCTGTACCGGTAAAACTCTCCGGAGAATACTCTAAGATCACTTCTCCATCGTAATCTGCCATATATTTTTTAACCATTGCTACACCGTCAATGGCAATCTGCTTAATCTCCTCACGGTCCATATGAAACACAACATCTCGCTGTAATGTGGAGGTTGAGTTATAAATATGTACAACCGCTTTCTTAATACCCTGAATCGCTTCAAAGGTTCTCTCGATCAAATGCTCACGACACTGGGTCAGTACCTGAACCACAACATCATCCGGAATCAGATTACGCTCAACCAACTGTCTCAGGAAATCAAATTCAATCTGGGAAGCCGCCGGGAAACCGATTTCGATTTCCTTAAAGCCCATTTTTACTAAAAGGTTGAACATTTCAACCTTTTCTTCAACAACCATCGGCTCCACCAGTGCCTGGTTGCCGTCGCGAAGGTCGACGCTGCACCAGACCGGTGCTTTCTGGATTTCTTTATTTGGCCATTCACGCTCCGGATAATTAATTACCGGGACTCTCTGATATCTCTTATAATTCATCATAACGAATTCCTCCGTTTTATCACTTTAAACTAGTGCTATGCTATTTTATTATACCACCAGTAGTGAGGAATAGCAAGAAAGTGAATTATAACATTTATTTATGTTTAACATAATCATCTGCTGCATGACCTTTTGTTTTCAACATGTCGATCACCTGATCCACATATTTTTCACAAAGTTCCTGAGTCTCCGCCTCCACCATCACACGGATCAACGGTTCTGTACCACTCTGGCGAAGAAGCAGGCGTCCATCGTTTCCAAGGGCTGCTTCCACATCAGCTGCTGTCTTCTGCACATCCGGATCTCCAAGAGCTGCTGCCTTGTCGTTTACGCGCACATTTTTCAGAAGCTGCGGCAAGATCGTCACTTCAGAAACCAGTTTTCCAAGGCTCTGTTTCTTCTCCAGCATTACCCCCATGATCTTCAAGGATGTTAAAATACCGTCACCCGTGGTCGCGTATTTGCTGAAAATGATATGTCCGGACTGCTCACCGCCCAGGCAGTTTCCTGTCTGAGACATATTTTCATAGACG
>JAZOVL010000210.1:0-17163 GCA_045658685.1 Pilosibacter sp. | reverse complement strand
GTGGAAGAACCCACTGCCTCTGTAAAAACTGCTCAATTTTGTTGATCGTTGACCGCGCTGATTCCGGATGGGACGGCGCGAGGGTTCTGGATTGGATCTGAACAAGAAGAACCCACTGCTTCTGCGAAATCTTAAGAAATTCTTCATAATTCATTCAAAGAATATACAATCATTTTTCGAGATAACGTGGTATACTTTAACCATAAGAAATGCACGAAACAAAAGAATCCTTTATCCTAAAACCTTTTTGAAATCGAAATCCTAATGATAGAACCCTGTACCGTTGGTGCAGGGTTTTTTCATTGTCCGAACATAAATTGAGGGGATCCATTGGATCCCCCATTCAATTATTCATGATTATATTAATCCACCACAACCACGCGCATGCCGTTTGTCGCAGTCGCCGGCTCATTCTTTCTGGAATGACCCTGTGTACCTGCAGTAACTACTACAAGATCACCCTCTGCAACAATTTCCTTCTCTTTCAGCACATCAATCGCGTGCATGATCTTATCATCGATATTCTCTGCCCATGCACCAAGCAGCGGAGTTACGCCCCAATATAACTGCATTCTGCGTACGGATTCCGGATTTGCGGATACACAGATGATTCTCGGAGCCGGATGCCACTTGGAAAGCATACGAGCTGTATAACCAGAGATTGTCGGGGAAAGGATCACTTTCGCTTCCAGTGCTCTTGCAGTTGTTACAGATGCATAACATACTGCATTGGAAATATCATGGCTGCTTGTCTCGCCAACTCTTCTAACTTTATAGAAAGTGTCGCCTAAATGAGACTCTGCCTCGGATACAATCTGCACCATCATTTTCAATGCCTCAACCGGATACTTGCCATTGGCCGTTTCACCAGACAGCATCACAACGTCTGTGCCATCGTACACTGCATTGGCAACGTCTGTCACTTCCGCACGTGTCGGACGTGGATTGCGGATCATGGAATCTAACATCTGAGTCGCTGTAATAACGATCTTACATGCCTGGCTGCATTTTTCGATCATCATCTTCTGTAAATGCGGAAGTTTCTCCGGTGCAACTTCTACACCAAGGTCGCCACGGGCAACCATGATACCGTCGCTGGCTTCGATAATGGCATCTAAGTTCTCAAGACCTTCCTCATTCTCAATCTTTGCAATGATTCCCATAGTGGAACCGCCCTCTTTTAAGATTTCACGAATCTCGTGGATCGCATCTGCAGAACGGATGAAGGAAGCTGCCACATAGTCAAAACCCATCTCCATACCGAAACGGATATCTTCCTTATCTTTATCTGTCAGCGCCGGAAGTTTGATCTTCACGCCCGGTACATTGACACCTTTTCTTTCACCAAGCTCGCCACCGTTGATTACGGTACAATAAATCTTCGGTCCTTCTACATATTTTACATGAAGTTCAATCAGGCCATCGTCGATCAGGATACGATTCCCTTCTGCAACATCTTCATTCAGACCGTCGTAGTTGATCTGCACCATCTTTTCGTCGCCAACCAGCTCCTCTGTTGTCAGAACGAACTCCTGGCCTTCTTTTAATGTTACCTTTTTACCATCTTTTAATGTGCAGGTACGAATTTCCGGTCCTTTTGTATCAAGGAGTGCTGCGATCGGAACGTCACACTCTTCCGCAACTTCTCTTAACTGCAGATAACGCGCCCTCTGCTCCTCATGTGTGCCATGGGAGAAATTAAAACGGGCTACGTCCATACCATTTAAAACCAGCTGTTTCATAATTTCTCGGTTATCACTGTTTGGTCCCATTGTGCAGATGATTTTAGTTTTCTTATTCATTCGCGCCTCCTGGAAAATTTATTTTAATTTTGCTTCATTATACGGGATGTTCGCTCTACTAAGTTCGGCATTGCCTCACTAAGGATCGCGAACGGCCTCGCACTAAGCTCACCTATCGCCCCTGGCTCTGGTTCGCTAAGTTGCTTTGGGCCTGTCGCGGGTCCATTCCGCCACGGGTAACATGCTGATGTGTGTAAAGGTGATCCTGGCAATACTCAAAATCTCCCTCACACTTGGAACAATAACGGAATGTCATGTCCGGATTATCCAAATCTGTGATTCCACATACCGCACAGCGATGACGACCAACCCGTTTTGCTTCTTGAGCTGTCTGGTTCATCTGCGCTTTAAACTGCTGTTTGCGCTTAATTTCTTTCGGATTGTAACGGCTTCCCTTGAACAGGAAAAAGAAAACGATAAAATTCAGTAAGGACATAACAACTGCGATCTTCGTTGCTGCTCCTCCAAATACAAATCCATATAAGAAATACATACCGTCGAACAGTGCCAGCCATTTGGCTTTGATCGGGATAACCAGGAATAACAGAAACTGGTTATCTGGGAAAGTCAGCGCATATGCGAAGAACAGTGAGAAATTCAGATACTCAGCTGTCAGCGGATATACGATTCCAAATGCTAAATAAATGATAATTGCGGCAAGTATATGACCTGCTACACCAAGTAAAAAGTACAGATTGAAACGGAAGGAGCCCCACATATATTCCAGAACCCTTCCCATATTATAGTAACAATAGATGACCAGTACATTGATAAAAAGACCGCCAGACATGGGCCACATTAAAAATGTTACACAGCGCCAGATCTGTCCGCGAAGAATCTTGCTGGCATCCAGCATCAGGTATTCCACGTAAACCTGCGGAGCCAGCTGGCTGATCACAAGACCGATCGCATATAAAATCACGACATAATACATCAGATTCGAAATCGCATATTTACCAAATTTGCGTTCCAGTTTATTAAGTAGATTCATTTCAGCATTCCTTTCCTTTATTATGCGCATATTTTTCCATTCTGAACATCTACCGTTATTATAATTCCCCTTGTTTCTGTTTGTCAAACCATTTGAGAAAGCTTCTATATTCCTTATAAAACTTTTATATTCTTAACAACTTCTTAACACTTTTCATAATAGTTCTGTTCAATGTGTCCATTGTCTTCTAAAATTAAATATGTTATAATTTTGCCGGAGTCTGGCATGATGTTTTTGCAACTTGGATACATGGTTTTTATTACTATGTATGAATATAGTTTATTTCTCTACATATTGATGATACAAGAAAAGGTTTCTTTCTGTATCACCCCACAAAGGAGGTAAGGGTAAATTACCCCAATCGTATGAATTTGATTCACAGACTTGGAATCGATATCGGTTCCACAACCGTAAAAATCGCAGTCATCGATGAGAAAAACAATATCCTGTTTGCTGATTACGAAAGACATTATGCGAACATTCAGGAAACTCTGGCTTCTCTTCTCAGAAAATGTAAAGAGCTTCTTGGTGAACTGTCTCTTCGTCCGAGCATTACCGGTTCCGGTGGTCTCACCTTGTCCGGACATTTACAGATCCCTTTCGTACAGGAAGTTGTTTCCGTTGCCACATCCCTTCAGGACTATGCTCCGCAGACAGATGTAGCGATCGAACTCGGTGGTGAAGATGCGAAAATCATTTATTTTACCGGTGGTATTGATCAACGTATGAATGGTATCTGCGCAGGCGGCACCGGTTCCTTTATTGACCAGATGGCATCTCTGTTACAGACCGATGCGACCGGACTCAATGAATATGCAAAAAACTATAAAGCCATTTATCCGATTGCTGCGCGATGTGGTGTATTTGCGAAGTCGGATATCCAGCCGCTGATCAACGAAGGTGCAACACGTGAAGACTTATCTGCCTCCATTTTCCAGGCAGTTGTTAATCAGACGATCAGTGGTCTTGCATGTGGCAAACCAATCCGCGGAAATGTAGCTTTCCTCGGCGGTCCTCTGCACTTCCTGTCCGAATTGCGCGAGACCTTTATCCGAACACTGAATCTGACAGATGAGCAGATCATCGCTCCGGATCACTCCCATCTGTTCGCCGCTGTAGGTGCAGCTATGAATGCCAAAGAGGACACCATTGTTTCTCTGGATCAGATGATCACAGATCTGTCCAGCGGTATCACAATGGAGTTCGAAGTAAAGCGTATGGAACCTCTCTTCAAAGATGAAGCTGCATACAAAGAGTTTACCGACCGTCACGCCCAGTACAAAGTCAAACGCGGTGATCTGGCTACATATGAAGGAAACTGCTTCCTCGGAATTGATGCAGGTTCCACAACCACAAAAATCGCACTGGTTGGCGAGGACGGTTCTCTTCTTTATAATTTCTACAGCAACAACAACGGCAGCCCGATGGCGACTGCTATTGCTGCAATGAAGGAAATCAAATCTCTCCTTCCGGAAACTGCAAAAATTGCTTATTCCTGCTCCACCGGATACGGTGAGGCACTGTTAAAAGCTGCATTTCTGCTGGACGAAGGTGAGGTTGAGACAATTTCTCACTATTATGCGGCTGCATTCTTTAATCCGGAGGTCGACTGTATCCTCGATATCGGCGGTCAGGATATGAAGTGTATCCGAATCAAAGACGGTACGGTTGACAGTGTACAGTTAAATGAGGCTTGTTCTTCCGGATGTGGTTCTTTCATTGAGACGTTTGCAAAATCTCTGAATTTCAGTGTTCAGGATTTCGCAAAAGAGGCTCTTTTTGCACAGAACCCGATTGACCTTGGTACCAGATGTACCGTATTTATGAACTCAAATGTAAAACAGGCTCAGAAAGAAGGCGCATCTGTTGCCGATATTTCCGCCGGCCTGGCTTACTCTGTTATTAAAAATGCATTATTTAAGGTAATTAAGATTACAACTGCTGCCGATCTCGGTAAGAATGTCGTAGTTCAAGGCGGTACCTTCTATAATGATGCAGTTTTGCGAAGCCTCGAGAGGATTGCAGGCTGTGATGCGATCCGCCCGGATATCGCAGGCATCATGGGTGCCTTTGGTGCGGCTCTGATCGCGCGCGAACGTTATATGCACGAGCCGAAGGAGACAACAATGCTCTCCCTTGATAAGATCATCAATCTCACCTACACAACAACCATGAGCCGTTGCCGCGGATGCATGAACCACTGTGTGCTTACCATCAACCGTTTCGAGGGTGGCCGCCAGTATATTTCCGGCAACCGTTGTGAACGTGGTCTTGGTATGGAAAAGGCAAAGCGCGATATCCCGAACCTTTACAATTACAAATATCATCGTTTATTTGATTATGAACCGTTGCCGCTTGATCAGGCGCCGCGAGGAATCGTTGGTCTTCCGCGTGTTCTCAACATGTATGAGAATTTCCCATACTGGGCGACATTTTTTAAAGAACTGGGATTCCGTGTGATGATTTCTCCGCAGTCCAACCGTCAGGTTTATGAACTTGGTATTGAAACAATCCCAAGTGAGTCCGAATGTTATCCGGCGAAGCTGGCTCATGGACACATTTCCTGGCTGATCAAACGTAATGTTCCATTCATTTTCTATCCGTGTATTCCGTACGAAAGAAAAGAAGTGGAAGGCGCGGGCAACCATTACAACTGTCCGATGGTAACTTCTTATGCGGAAAATATCAAAAATAACATGGAAGAGCTGAAGGAAAATAACGTCAGATTCATGAATCCGTTCATGGCGTTCACTTCCCAGGAAATCCTGGCAAAGCAGCTTGCGAAGGAATTCAAAAAAGAATTTGACATTCCGGAGAAAGAAATCCTGGCTGCTGCGAAGAAAGCATGGGAGGAACAGGAAACCGCAAGACGCGACATTGAGAAGAAAGGCGAAGAGGTCCTTCAGTATCTGAAAGAGACTGGTAAGAAGGGTATTGTCCTTGCAGGTCGTCCGTACCACATTGACCCGGAGATCAACCATGGTATTCCGGACCTGATCACTTCCTATGGATTTGCGGTACTGACAGAGGATGCAGTTTCCCACCTGGCTCCGATCGAGCGTCCGACCATCGTTACAGATCAGTGGATGTACCACTCCAGGCTGTACGCTGCTGCAAGTTTTGTAAAAACACAGGATAATCTGGATCTGATTCAGCTGAACTCTTTCGGATGTGGTCTTGATGCAGTTACAACAGACCAGGTCAGCGATATTCTGACCGGTTCCGGTAAGATTTATACGGTATTGAAGATCGACGAGGTAAACAATCTGGGCGCAGCCCGTATTCGTATCCGTTCTCTGATCTCTGCCCTTCGCGTGAGAGATGAGCGCCGTTATACAAGAAAGATTGTTTCCAGTTCCTATAACCGCGTGGTCTTTACCAAGGAGATGCGTGATACATACACCATTCTCTGCCCGCAGATGTCTCCGATCCACTTTGAACTTCTGGAGCCTGCCATCCAGAGCTTTGGCTATAAACTGGAAGTTCTTCAGAATGACGATAAGACGGCCATTGATACTGGTCTGAAATTTGTAAACAATGATGCATGCTATCCGTCCCTGATTGTTATCGGTCAGATCATGGATGCATTGCTTTCCGGAAAGTATGATCTGGACCGTACTGCTGTCATTATGACACAGACCGGCGGCGGCTGTCGTGCTTCCAACTATATCGGTTTTGTCCGCCGTGCATTGGAAAAAGCCGGTATGCCACAAGTTCCGGTAGTTTCTCTGAATGCAAATGGTATGGAGACTAACCCTGGTTTTAAGCTGACTCCGCGATTCCTGACAAAAGCAATGCAGGCTATTGTGTACGGCGATGTATTTATGCGTGTGCTGTATGCAACAAGACCTTACGAGGCTGTTCCGGGTTCTGCAAATGCCCTGCATGATAAGTGGAGAAAGATCTGTATTAAGTCTCTTTCCACGAAAGATCCTAATGTAATGGAGTTTACTAAGAATGTTCGTGGTATTATCCGCGATTTTGATAAACTGGAACGTCTTGATATTAAGAAGCCGAAAGTTGGTATAGTTGGCGAGATTCTGGTTAAGTTCTCTCCGTTGGCCAATAACCATATTGTAGACTTGCTTGAAGCAGAAGGTGCAGAAGCGGTCATGCCTGACTTGATGGATTTCCTGCTGTACTGCTTCTACAATAATAATTTCAAAGCTGAGAATCTTGGTACGAAGAAGTCCACGGCTCATCTGAGCAACATGGGAATTTCTCTTCTTGAATATTTCCGTAAGACTGCCCGTATCGAGCTTGAGAAGAGCAAACACTTTATCCCTCCGGCGAAGATCAAGGATCTTGCTGTGATGGCAAGTGATTTTGTATCGGTCGGCAACCAGACAGGCGAAGGCTGGTTCCTGACAGGCGAGATGCTGGAGCTGATCCACAGCGGCGCAGGCAACATTGTCTGTGTACAGCCGTTCGGATGTCTCCCAAATCACATCGTTGGTAAGGGTGTTATCAAGGAACTCCGCCACAAATATCCGCAGGCGAACATTGTAGCCGTTGACTATGATCCGGGCGCCAGCGAGGTAAACCAGCTCAATCGAATCAAGTTGATGCTGGCGACCGCACATAAAAATTTAGAGTAATTGAAAAACTCCGACAGGTTTTACGTGGCCTGGCGGAGTTTTTTCTTGTATCTGGGGGCTTCGAGTACCTCATAATTGCCATTTTACTAACCAGGTACTTCTTACTGTATATGTATTCCATTTCCTCAATTGAACAATTGCCAGGCGGTACCCTATATTGCTATTTACACCTACTAGGTACTTTTCACGCTATATTTTTTCGCTTTTTTGAACCAAATCTGCCTACCAGAGTACCTAATGCGCATTTTCCTTCATTTAAGGTACTCTCCCCCATGAAAATCCACACTTACAAGAAATATTGCATCCCAACCCTCATAACATCATGGTAATTCAATGGATATTCCTTGGTTTCGTATGTTGTAATCAATTGAATGGAAGGAATAATCCCATGATTTGCATAAAGACTTAATTTTGCACATGTACTTTGAATATATCCCGGATCATCCATTAAACCAAAATGTTCCCAATAATATATTTTTCTCGTTACCGGATGCATAATTGTAAAATCAGGATACAGCGTCACTTCATCGAGATTCAATGCACACTCATAACGAAAGGGAATCTGATTCGTATTTAAAAACAACTCAATCATAGATTCTGACTTAGACCGCACATATATCCCAGAACTTGCCCTATGTATCAATCCTTCTGGATACTTTTCATTTCTCTGATAATTTTCCTTCGCCCACAAATGAGGTACTTCCTCTTTCACTTGATAATAGATTTCAACAGATATGATAACTAATATGATACCCAATCACAAACCATGTGTCAACGAAACAAATCTACAAAAACATAGACATTCTCCTAATGGCACCTTATAATGAAACCAGATCAATTGATTGGGGGAATTCAACGATGACAATCCACGAACTTCAGACTCCGGCGATCCTGTTAAATCTGGATTCTATGGAGCATAATGTTAAGAAATATTGTGACGCTGCAGCGAAAGCCGGAAAACAGATCTGGCCGATGATCAAAACCCATAAGAGTCTCGAACTCTCCAGATTACAGGCTGACTGTGGTTGCACCGGATTTCTTTGCGGCACTTTAGATGAAGCTGAAGCTATGGCTGAAGCCGGATTTGAAAATATCATGTACGCGTATCCGGTGGCAACAGAAGTTTCCATCAAACGCGTTGTGGAACTGGCTAAGAAATGCAATTTCATTGTCCGTTTTGATGGAATCGACTCCGCACGTCTCACAAACGAAGGTGCAAAGGCTGCAGGTGTAATCGTTAATTACACGATCATTGTCGACAGCGGACTTCATCGTTTCGGTGTGGCTCCTGAAAAGACAGTAGAGCTGGCAGATGCTCTGAAAGAATTTGAAAATCTTCATTTCTGCGGTATCTCCACACATCCGGGACATGTTTACGGTGCTTCCTGTGAAGCCGACGTTCCGCAGTACTGCAAAGATGAAATGGAAAGCATTGCTGCAGCTGTCGATGCATTGCGTGCTGCAGGCTATGAACTCGAGATCATTTCCAGCGGTGCAACACCAACATTCTGGGGCTCTCTGGAAGATGAAAACCTGATGATCTACCATCCGGGCAACTATATATTCAACGATGCCATTCAGATGTCCACAAACACTGCATCTGAGGATGAATGCGCGCTGTATGTTCTGGCTTCCGTTGTCTCCCATCCACGCGAGGATCTTTTCATCTGCGATGCAGGTGCAAAATGTCTCGGTCTCGACATGGGTGCTCACGGAAACGCATCCGTAAAAGGTCACGGTTCGATCAAAGGTCATCCGGAACTGACCATGTACAGCTTATCCGAGGAAGTTGGCAAGATCCATGTAGATGGTCCGACTGACTTGAAAGTTGGCGACAAGATCATCATCATTCCGAACCACTCTTGCTCTACAGCAAACCTGACAGAGTACTACATCGGCGTACGTGGAGAAGAAGTTGAACGTTATATCGACGTTGATATTCGTGGAAACAGCACAAAGAAAGTTTTCGAATAAAGCAAAAAGGCCATCCTGTATCTCTACAGGATGGCCTTGATCATCTTTTCGCTCTCAGTTCCAAGCTAATTTTAGAATTAGTTCTCTGCTTTCGCGTGGTGATCACGGTGCATGGAGAAGGAATTCATATCGTACTCTTTGAGAGTATCGGAAATCTTTCTAGCCGGTGTTGCATTGATCTGAGCATCACGATCTTTCTTGAATGCAGCCTCAGACTTAAGGTTGGACGGACCACCTACACAACCGCCATCACACATCATAGCCTCGATGAAGTCCTCCGGAAGTCTGTTCACTTTCATAAGAAGGAGAGCTTTCTTAACGTCAGCGCCACCGCTTACTTTAGCAACCTTAACGTCAGCCTCGATGCCTTCCTCTTTGAGGTGCTGAAGAACTGCTGCTGTTACACCACCGCCGTTAGCGAAACGCTTAGCAGCCGCACTAGCCTGGTGGTTCTTAAGCTCTTCTGCCTCAAGCTCTACACCCTTCGCACGCATTAACTCGATAGCCTCACCGTATGTAAGAACGTAATCCGCATTGTTCTCGATTGTCTTATCAGCCGCCTCAGACTTCTTAGCCATGCACGGTCCAATAAATACTGTTACAACATCCGGATCCTGAGCTTTTAACATTCTGGATGTAGCAACCATCGGAGAAACTGTTGTGGAAATATTGTCAACGAGTGTCGGATAGTGTTTCTTGATCAGGCTAACGAATGCCGGACAGCAGGATGTTGTCATCTTCTTGCCCTCTTTGTATGCCTCAACCCACTCTTCTGCCTCGTAAACAGTTGTCATATCAGCACCAACAGATACTTCAACCATATCTGTGAAACCAACCTTCTTAAGAGCTGTTCTCCAGCTTTCCATAGTAACATCTTTACCGAACTCACCTTCAGCAGCCGGAGCAACCATACCGATTACTTTCTTGCCTTCAAGGATTGCTTTGATAACATGTACAACATAAACTTTAGATGTAATAGCACCGAACGGGCAGCTTCTTACACAAGCACCACACTGGATGCACTTGGATTCGTCGATCTCACAAACGCCTGTCTCTTTGTTCATAACGATAGCGTCAGCCGGACATGCACGACGGCACGGACGAACGAGTTCTGCAATTGCATTGTACGGACAAGCCTGAGCACACTGTCCACACTCTTTACATACAGACGGATCGATATGTGCACGATCACGACCCATTGTGATAGCACCGAACTTACATGCGTTCTGACATGCTTTACCCATACACTTCTGGCAGTTATCTGTTACCACGAAACGAGTGATCGGACACTCCTCACAAGCAGCTGTGATAACCTGAATCTGGTTATTGCTCTCGTGATCTGTCGGACATTTACCCTCTGCGAGACGAATTCTCTGGCGAACAATCTCTCTCTCTTTGTATACACAGCAACGGAAGCTTGCTTTCGGACCCGGGCTTAATTTATAAGCAATCGCGTCTCTCTTCTCAACATTGTTAAGCTCACCATCGAATGCGAGTTTAGCAACTTCACGAATTACTTCATACTTAATTCTAAGTAATGCAGCATCATTAGTTCTCATACATTTACCCTCCTGAAAATCATTCCTTACATGTATTACCAGACTTTGCGTCTGGCAAATAAACCCACTTACTCAGCTATCATTATCGCACATTCAGTCAATATCTGCAACATCCTTTTTGTTTTTCTTTTAACAATTTTCTTCCACTATCCTTTATTTTTTTAAGTTAGTCATGGCTAAGTTTTTCTTCTAAAAAGCTGATTATTATTGACATTCACACTTGACTATACTATATTTAGGTTGTTCGTACTACCCTCAAAGATTCTTCGGATTCTGAGAGAAAAGAAATGGAGGACTAAAATCATGAAAAAAACAGTATCTTTACTAGTTGCAGCTGCACTTGGAATGTCCATACTGACAGGCTGCTCCACAAAACCGGCAGAGACAACTGCTGCCCAGACAACCGTTGCTGAAACAACTACTGCGGCTCCGGAGACTACTGCTGCCGAAACTACGACTGCGGCTTCGGAAACGACCGCTGCTGATGCGACAGATGATGTCGTGATCCGCGTAGGCGGTTTAAAGGGCCCGACAACCATGGGACTTGTAAAACTCATGGAAGAAGATGCCAACGGTACATCTGCCAATGATTATGAATTTACAATGGTAACTGCGGCTGATGAACTGACTGCTCTCGTTGCAGGCGGAAAGGTTGACATCGCACTCCTTCCGGCCAATGTGGCAAGTGTTCTTTACAATAAGACAGAAGGTAATGTTGCAGTTATCGATATCAACACACTCGGTGTTCTTTATCTGGTATCCGGAGATTCTTCCATTAATACTATCGACCAGTTAAAAGGCAAAACCATATACCTTCCGGGTAAGGGTACAACTCCGGACTATGGTCTCCGCTACGTTCTTGCAGAGGCAGGTCTCACAGAAGATGTAACTTTAGAATTCAAATCTGAGGCAACAGAAGTTGCTTCCGTTCTCGCAGAGAATCCAAATGCAATCGGCCTGCTCCCACAGCCGTTCGTAACTGCTGCTATGGCACAGAACGACAAGCTGGCTATGATCATGGACCTCTCTGAGCTTTGGGACAGCTTCCAGCCGGAAGAAGGCGGCAGCCGTCTTGTGACAGGTGTAACAATCGTCAATAAAGCTTTTCTGGAAGAAAACGGTGAACTGGTTGACACATTCCTTACAGAACATGAAGCTTCCATTGCATTCACTGAAACAGACCTTGATGCCGCTGCTGAGCTGATCGCTGCACAGGGTATCGTTGCCAAGGCTCCGATCGCCAAAAAGGCTCTTCCATATTGTAATGTAGAATTTGTTTCCGGTGAGGAAATGAAAGAAGCTCTGAGCGGATATCTGAATGTGCTCTTTGAGCAGAATCCGGCCTCCGTCGGTGGAAATCTTCCGGACGATGCATTCTACTATCTTCCATAATAACCGATCGTATATTATAATCGGGGCAGGCGGGAACTCCCGTCTGTCCCATTTTAATTTAAGGAGCATATATATCATATGAACAAACTCCCAACTTGGACCAAAAAAACTTGTATCATCGCCTTCTGGCTGCTGTTATGGCAGATCGGCTCGATGATCATCGACAACCGGATTCTTCTGGTCAGCCCGATGGCTGCCCTGCACGAACTTTCGGAGCTTATAATCTCCCCTGATTTCTGGAACTCCATCTGGTTCTCCTTCACCCGGATCAGCCTGGGCTTTTTTCTTGCTTTCCTTTTAGGACTCGTAACAGGCTCTCTTGCTTACTGGAAACCGATTGTGAATGAATTTCTGGCTCCGCCAATCCATTTTATGAAATCCATTCCCGTCGCTTCCTTCGTCATTTTGGCACTGATCTGGACCGGCTCCGAAAATCTGTCTGTGTTCATCTCATTTATTGTTGTTTACCCGATGATTCATGTAAACACACTTGCCGGACTTCGAAGCACAGACCCAAAACTTCTGGAAATGGCCCACATCTTCCGCGTTCCGATCTGGCGTCAGGCCATGTCCATTTACCGCGTTTCATTATATCCCTATCTGGCAAGCGCCATGAAAACAGCGCTCGGCATGGGCTTCAAGTCCGGTATTGCAGCCGAAGTCATCGGTGTTCCGGAAGGCTCCATCGGTGAGGGACTTTATCTTTCAAAAATTTATTTAAGTACGGCTGAACTGTTTGCATGGACGTTTGTGATCATCTGTGTCAGCGTATTGTTTGAGCACGCATTTTTATTATTACTGCGAATTGCAGCCGGGAAAGGAGTGGTGACCTGCGATGAAGATAGAAAATAATGGACTCCATATCGATTCCCTTT
Organism: Pilosibacter sp.; assembly: GCA_045658685.1. Classification (GTDB taxonomy): domain Bacteria; phylum Bacillota; class Clostridia; order Lachnospirales; family Lachnospiraceae; genus Pilosibacter. The sequence continues at coordinate 3,972 of JAZOVL010000210.1, read as the reverse complement.
GCAAATCCTACAATGACGAATTGATTCTGAAAAACTTCTCTCTTACTCTGGATCATGGAAAGAACTACTGTCTAATGGCTCCATCCGGAACCGGAAAAACGACTCTTTTCCGAATCCTTCTGGGTTTAGAAACTGCAGACTCCGGGCAAATTCACGGGCTCAAACATCGGCGTACAGCCGCTGTTTTCCAGGAGGACCGCCTGCTCGAAGGCTTCACAGCTCTCGAAAACATTCGTTTCGTGACCGGAAAACAATACACGAACGATGAATTGCTCCACATCCTTCGCCGTCTGCTCCCAGAAGAAGCATTAACAAAACCGGTCTGTGAATTTTCCGGAGGAATGAAGCGACGCACGGCTATTCTTCGCGCACTCCTTGCTCCGTCTGATTTTATTATCATGGACGAACCTTTTACGGGATTGGATGGTGAAACAAAACAAAAAGTCATTAAACTGATTCTGGAATTTACAAAGGAAAAACTTTTGCTGTTTTCCACGCACCATGAAGAAGATGCAGCATTACTTTCTGCAAAAATGATCCACTTAAATTAGCAAAAAACGTCGGGATTTGACCAAAATCAAATTCCCGACGTTTTTCTATGCTTCATATTAAAGAATTCCCAGATGCTCGAGCAGGATCTTTGTTCCCATAAGAACCAGGATCAGACCGCCTGCAAATTCTGCTTTGGATTTGTATTTGGAGCCGAATACATTACCAACTTTCACACCGATGGAAGAAAGTGTAAATGTGATTACACCGATGAAAAGTACGGCCCATAAAATGTTTACATGTAAGAATGCAAATGTAACACCAATTGCAAGTGCATCAATACTTGTTGCAACTGCAAGAGGAATCATCGCTCCAACACTAAAGGAGCTGTCCAGTGTCTCACAGTCAGTATCTCTGGACTCTTTGATCATGTTGAAACCGATCAGACCTAAAAGCACGAATGCTACCCAGTGGTCAATGCTCACGATCATATCCTCGAACTGGCTTCCCAGTAAGTAGCCGATAAACGGCATAAGTCCCTGGAATCCACCGAAATATACACCACAAGTCAGAGCATGGCTAAGTTTCATCTTCTGTACAGAAAGACCTTTACATACAGATACTGCAAATGCGTCCATGGAAAGTCCCACGGCAATGACAAAAAGTTCTGCTAAACCCATCTTGGATTTCCTCCTATTTGTAAAATATGTTTGTTTCCGCCGGTTCATTCTGCCGACCATTCTATACCAACTTCGTCTTCGGACTTCGCCGCGTCTTTTGCACAAAAAAAGACCCACCTGTCCTATGGACAGATAAGTCTCATCATTTCAAGCGAAGCCAGGATCAATTCCAGTATGTTGACAACGCTGCACAAGAGAATTTGTGCCGACTACTCCCTTATTCTGGTATAAAATGCGGATGAAGGGACTTGAACCCCCACGGTTACCCGCCAGCTCCTAAGGCTGGTGCGTCTGCCATTCCGCCACATCCGCATGCGCCAAACGCGCAAGTTGCATTATATCATTATCGAGAATCACTTGTCAATAGTAAGATTCCACAAAGAACCTTTAGAAGTAAGATCTTCTCTTCGGAGTATTCCAACTTCCTACAACTCGTTTAATATTGGAAATTGTAACAAACGGATTAGGATCGATACTCTCCACATAATCCATCAACTGACCATACTCTTTCTTTGTCAGTACTGCACAGAGCTCATTTTTCGACTCTCCACTGTAACCACCGACTGCAGTATATACAGTGATACCACGTTGTAATTCTTCAATTACATAACGCTTGATCTCATCATTGCGCTCAGAAATAATACAAACACGGATTTTTCCTGTAAACCCATCAATGAAATAGTCTAAAAGAATTCCGCTGAAGTAGGTTGTCATGAAGCCAATCACAACTGTCTGTATATCGTATGCAAAATAGGAGCTGGCTACAGTTACTACACCTGCGATTACAATTGCTTTGCCGAGTTCCATGTGCAAGTACTTATTCATCATCTTCGCGATGATATCCAGACCGCCGGAAGCTGCATTGGCATTGAATAAAACAGCCTGACCAAAGCAGATAACTGTGATCATTGCAATTGCGTCTAATGCAAGGTTTCCTGTCAGAGACTGCGGATTCGGGAAAAAGGTCTCGAATACAAAAATAATTGCCGGAAGAAGCACGGAAATAAAAATAATCTTTACTCCAAACTTACGATCAATAAACACGAATGCAAGAATGATACAAATTACATTTAAAATAAATGTCATGACGGAAAGCTGTACCGGGATAAAGTTGATCAATACAATCGCAAGACCGGTTACACTGCCGCACATAATATGGAACGGGTTCATGAAAAAATAAACACCGATCGCAATAATAAATGTTCCGCCAAAAATCGTCAAAAAGTATTTTAACTTTTCGTACATAGTTATGCTCCACCTTTCCCCACGCCGGATTCCCCCGGCAGACATGGTAATATTATACAAAAAGGCTTGCCAGATTAGAAATATTTATGTAAAATATAGGTATAAGCGTTACAAATACCTCGTTTAGATTATCATTCTCCCTTATTGGAGAGGACTTCTCATTATGAACATGAATCAGATTCAATACGCTCTTACCGTAGCACGATATAAAAACTTCTCAAAGGCTGCCGAAAGCCTGTTTCTTTCTCAACCGGCTTTATCGCTGCAGATTAAAAAACTGGAACAGGAACTGGGATTTTCCTTATTTTCAAGAAAAGCTCAGGGTGTGACTATCACTGCAGACGGTGAAAAATTCTTTCAAGATGCCCAGGCCGTCGAAATTGCCTGGAATCAGATGATCCAGAATGCAGCCTCCTGTCGCGGAGAGAATCGAAAACATCTTCGCATCGCTGTCAGTACACGAATCTATTCCAATGAGCTGTTTGATGATGTGGTTGACTTTTTTGATCATCATCCGGAAATCGAAGCCACATTCGTAACCGAAGCCGGAGCTGACTCTTTTGCCGCCTTGCAGAACGGAACAGTGGATGTGGCATTGGACCGCATCCCTCCAATCCAGCTTCTGCCGGATTATAAAAAGTTCTTCTCCTGTGAACTGGTTTCCGAACAGCAATGTTTTCTCGTGTCTCCAGACTCCTCAAGATTCACCAATGAATCTCTTTCCTTTTCCAACCTACAAGGTATTTCCTTCGTAACCGGTCTGGAAAATTCCATGGAAGACCGTACGTTAAAGCAGTTCTGTAAAGAATCTGGAATTCAGTTAGGAAAGATTTACCGATCTGATGGTATTTCTACCGTTATGGATCTGGTTCGCAGTGGAAAAGGAATCACACTCGGTCCGATTTCTTTTGCGTCACATTTTGGTGTACGTGCAATTCCAGTTGAGCCGGTCACTTATGAGAGTTTGAATTTTATCTGTCTGAAAGAACGTGCGACCGCACCGGAGATTACACTGCTGAAAAATCATTTGATTAAGGCTTGCAGCAGGTTCATGTAGCTCGCGAGCATTCGCTCTATGATAAAAAAAGAGCAGAATTCAGCTTTTATGCTAGCATAATGCTGTTTTCTGCTCTCTTTTTATCGCACTGTCTGCTATGTGTCTACAATCTGTTTTCAGTTTCTTTATTAGATTCCAGAAGTTTCTGGCATCGTAAAATAATAAAATGCCTATAATCCATTTTCCAGACTATAGGCACTTCTTATTTCACATCGGATACTCTCGGCAGACAGTGTGCTTGATATGATTACTCATTGTTTTCGCGGAAATAAAAAAAAGCACGAGACGGGATTCGAAAACTAACCCCGTCTCAAAAGCTAATAAAAGTCGGAGGCCAAGCGGTCTTAGGAAGACAATGACTAGACCCAACTCCTTGGCTCACAGCACGACATGGCTACGATCCGACTTAGTGTGCTTGATATGATTACTCATTGTTTTCGCGGAAATAAAAAAAAGCACGAGACGGGATTCGAAAACTAACCCCGTCTCAAAAGCTAATAA
>JAZOVL010000209.1:0-22867 GCA_045658685.1 Pilosibacter sp. | reverse complement strand
CACGTTCTACTTCACCGCCGAAGTCTGCATGGCCAGGAGTGTCAATGATGTTGATTTTTGTGTTTTTATAAAATACTGCCGTGTTCTTGGACAGAATAGTAATTCCACGTTCTCTTTCAATGTCATTGGAGTCCATAACACGCTCTGCTACTTCCTGATTTTCACGGAATACACCGCTCTGCTTCAGGAGCTGATCTACTAAAGTTGTTTTACCATGATCAACATGGGCAATGATCGCCACGTTTCTGATGTCTTCACGCTTGATCTTCATATAATAATGCCTCTTTTCTTAATCTAAATCAGGTCAAATTTTCCGAGTCAAGATTATAGCACCGCAATATACAAATTGCAAGTCTTTAATCTTCAAACAAGATCACTTCTTTATCCAGCAGTCCGTACCAGATCTCATCTCCTTTTTCAATCCGGGCTCCTCCACTGGTGCCCTCCGTGATCTTCTTTACAAGGCCATCGTACTGGGCCACCGGAACAAGAAGCTGGAATTCCACCTTATCTGTGTATACACTATCCAGAATAGTAATTCCTTCCTGACCTAAAATGTACTGAATTTTTCCAACTCCGGTATAATCGGTTTCTACCGTCATCTCATACGCGCGATGCTTTTCGACGATCTCACTCATTTCCAGACCATCTTTTACCGCTCCAGAATACGCGCGCACAAGTCCGCCTGTACCAAGCAGGGTTCCTCCGAAATATCTGGTCACTACAACACACATATTGTGGACATCTTCGCCAAGAAGAACATCCAACATCGGTCTTCCGGCTGTCTGTGCCGGCTCTCCATCATCACTGCATCTGGTCAGTTCATGATTCTTACCGATGGTAAATGCAGAACAGTTATGTCTGGCGTCCCAGTATTTTTTCTTCATTTCTGCAATAAAAGCAACTGCTTCTTCTTCGGATTTAACCGGTTTTGTAGTTGCGATAAAACGGGATTTCTTCACTTCAATTTCCGCTTCCCCGCCCTCGTAAAGAATTTTATAACTGTCTGCCATGGCATACTCTCCTCTTTTTTATTTCTTCTAAATATTACAAAGCATACTAAATCTCTTAAAATTCGTAATCTTTTTTTCATATTTTCCCACTCTGGTGTCAAAAATATCATAATACATTCGAACAAAATCCACAATAGCTATTTATTATTGAAAAAAAGTTTGATATAATGTCTAGATGGTAAAGGAGGCTTCCTGAATGAAATATGGAAAAAATGACGTAACCCGGAAGCTGAAAAAGACCACGGCAAAATCAGAGAAAGTTACCAACAAGCTCTTGTTGTATTGCATTAAGCTTGCACTGGTAATGGTCGCCTTTGTTTTTGTACTTGGTGTCAGCCTGGGTTATGGAGTCTTTAAAGGTATTATTGACGCCGCTCCTGAGATCGATGTAGCAAGTATTGAGCCAAGCGGCTTTGCTACCATGGTCTACGACAGCGAAGGAAATCTTACCGAGACACTGGTCAAGTCCGGCGCAAACCGTCTGGAGGCGACTTATGATGAACTTCCACAGGATCTGATTGATGCATTTGTCGCAATCGAGGATGCACGTTTCTGGGATCACAAAGGAATTGACTTCCGTGCAATTATGCGTGCGGTTGTCGGAGTCCTGACCAATGATCCGGCAGGCGGCGGAAGTACACTGACACAGCAGCTGATCAAAAATAACGTCTTCGCAGGCGGTAATGAAGATACCTTCGGAGAAACTCTGGAACGAAAGATTCAGGAATGGTATCTGGCGATCAAGCTGGAAAAAGTTATGGATAAGAAGATTATCCTGAAAAACTATCTGAATACGATCAACCTGGGAAATAACACGCTGGGTGTTAAGGCGGCTGCAAAACGATATTTCGATAAAGAGGTATCAGATCTTACCCTTTCCGAATGTGCTGTCATCGCCGGTATTACCCAGAACCCATCCAAGTTCAATCCGATCTCTGAAAAAGGACGGAAAAATAATGAGGACAAGCGCCGAGTTATTTTGCAGTATATGTATGAACAGGGCTATATCGATAAAGCCGAACAAGAAGAAGCTCTGGCAGACGATGTCTACTCCAGAATCCAGAATGTCGATCTGGTTGCAAAAGAAAGCGACTCTCCGTATTCGTACTTTACGGATGAGCTGATCGAACAGGTTCTGGAAGCACTTCAGGAAAAGAAGGGCTACACAGAAACCCAGGCATACAATGTTCTCTTCTCCGAAGGTCTTTCGATTTTTACAACCCAGGATCCAAAGCTTCAGGCAATTGTCGATGCAGAAGTGAACAATGAAGAGAACTATGATGTCGTTTACTACTCCGTTGACTACCGTCTCTCTCTTCAGCATAAAGACGGTACAACAACTCACTACTCCGATGAGAGTATGAAGAATTATTTCAAAAAAGATCTGGGCCACGCATCCTTTGACGGACTCTTTAGCTCCAGGGAAGAGGCCGCTGAAGCGATTAAAACTTATAAAGCAGCGATGCTTAAAGAAGGCGATACTGTGCTTGGTGAATCTACGTACTATGTATTGCAGCCGCAGCTTTCTTTCGTTCTCATGGATCAGTCCACGGGATATGTCAAAGCGATCAATGGAGGACGCGGTGAAAAAGAGATCAGCCGCTCTTTAAACCGTGCTACCAATACAGTAAAACAGCCGGGTTCCACATTTAAGGTCCTCACAACATTCGCACCGGCCCTTGATACTTGTGGAGACACCCTCGCATCCGTTTACTATGATGCTCCGTACACAGTCGGCGCGAAAACATTCCGCAACTGGTATGGAGGAAAAGGCTATTTTGGATACAGCAATATCCGAGATGGTATTGTTTATTCTATGAATGTTGTAACGGTACGTTGCATGATGGAAACCGTTACAGCAGAGCTCGGTGTTGAATACACCAGAAACTTTGGTATTACTTCTTTGACAGACAGCGATTACAACGCTTCCACTGCTCTCGGCGGTATTACATTAGGTGTTTCAAACCTCGAACTGACAGCAGCCTATGCAGCTATTGCCAATGAGGGTATTTACACGAAACCGGTATTCTTTACAAAGATCCTTGACCATGACGGCAAGGTGATCCTTGAAAATGAACCGGAAACAAAACGTGTCATTAAGGAATCAACTGCATTCCTTTTAACTGATGCGATGGCACAGTCTATGGAAAGCAGCCGCATGTATGCGTCCCCTGGTGTTAATTTGAACTCCACCAGCCCGTCTGCGAATATTCCTGGAATGTCCAATGCCGGTAAATCCGGTACAACATCTGACAACAACGACATCTGGTTCGTTGGTTACACTCCGTACTACACCGCGGGTATTTGGTCCGGATGTGATGAAAACCAGAAGATTTCCGCAATTGGAAGCAGCACTTCCTATCATAAGAAGATCTGGCGTAAGATCATGACTCAGGTGCATGAAGGTTTGGCTGACGTAGGATTCCGTATGCCTGACTCCATTGAAGCCGTCGAGGTTTGCCGCAAGTCCGGTATGCTTGCGAGTCCAGGTGTCTGCGAATTAGATCCTCGTGGAAGTTCCATTTATGTGGAATACTTTGAAAAAGGTACTGCTCCTACCGAAATCTGCAGCCATCATGTTCTGACAATGGTATGTGCAGAATCCGGTGGTACTCCGACAGAGTTCTGTCCGGAGGAATCTAAGGTTCAAAGAGCAGCCATGGTTCTCCCGGCCAATGAAACCGGAGCAACAGACGATTCCAATTATATCGCCCAGCTAGAACCGTGTCCGCTTCACACTACACCGTTGGAAACACTGCCGGAAGAAAGTGATTCCGATAATTCCTCATCTTCCTCAATCACTACGATTCCGTTAGGACCTGGTTACCTGGGACCTGGATATCAATCCAATTCCGGAAATACTAGCGCTAACAACAATTATGGTCCAGGAAGTTACGGACCTGCAGCAGGCAGACCATAAAAACTCAATTCCAAAAATAACCAGCGCCGGAAAGCTGATCGCTCCCGGCGCTGAATTATTTATTCGTCTTCATTTCCAAAGTTATGTTTTAAAATCAACATTCTTTCGATTCGATGATTCTCATCCACATGTTTTACAAGAATTGTGAAGTTCTTATAATCAAATGCATCGAATTCCACCGGCATCGCACCAATCACTTCTGCCGCCCAACCACCTACAGTTGTACAGTCAGTTTCCAGCTCCTCGTCATCCAAATCCAGATTATCAAACAATTCACTGAGATTCATATCTCCAGAACACTCAAAACGAGTTTTGGAAAGCTCCTGCCAGTCATTGATAATGTCATCATTTTCATCCCAGATCTCGCCAACCAGCTGCTCTAAAACGTCTTCCATGGTAACGATTCCCATGGTTCCTCCATATTCATCAGCAACAACTGCCATATGAGTCTGGCTTATACGGAATTCGTTCATGATTGCATGAAGCTTCATCGTCTTTGGAATATAAATCGGTTCCAGAATCAGGTTCTTAAGCTCTACATCTTCATTTACCATCAATTCTTTTAACAGATGCTTCACATATAATACACCGATGATGTGGTCGATGGTACGGTCATAGACCGGATATCTGGAGAACTGGGTCTCTGAAATGGTTTTTAAAATATATTCCATACTGTCGTTGATTTCAAAACCAATGACGTCAATTCGCGGAGTCAGGATATCTGCAGCATCCTGATCCGTAAATTCCAGTGCAGACTGTAAAAGATCTGTCTGGTTTTCATCAATGATACCTTCATCTTCTACGGTATCCAAAATATTTTCAAATTCCTCTTCTGTGATCGTTACATCTTCTCTGTCATCATTTTTCCATAACAGACTGAAAAGATTTACCACACCCGTTGTAATCAGCACAGCCGGGAAAAAGAGAATCATTAAAATGCGCAATGGATATGCGGCAAGCTTCGCAATGGATTCATTGCATCGTCTCGCCACCATTTTCGGAGTGATTTCACCAAAGATCAGAATCAGTACTGTCATAACTACAGTCACCAGAGTGGACGCAAGATCATCTGTAATCTTACCCTCCATAGAAGCAGCCAGACTGACAGCAAGAACTGTCGCAATGGAAGTCGCCGCAATATTTACCAGATTGTTACCAATCAGAATCGTAGATAATGCACGGTCGTAATGGTTGTATATGTAGAGAACGACCTTCATAACTCCCTTGGGATTTTCACTTTCTTTTTTCAGTTTCAGTTTATTTAGAGATGTATAAGCAATCTCAGAACCTGAGAAAAATGCGGATCCCATCAGCAAAAGGATAATACAAATATATGCCATACACGTATCCTCCTTCCTACATCAGCTGCAGGCCTTCGCCTGCATCGCTCTCGTCCTGAATATCTCCAACCAGCTCTTCCAGAATATCTTCCATGGTAATAACGCCCACTTTTTTACGGTTTTCATCGCAGATAAAGACCATGTGGAGTTTATTTAAACGCATTCTCTGGAGCAGTTCGGAAACCTCGATCTTCTTATCAAACACGTACGGTTTTAACAGCATCTTACGAAGCATGATCGGCTGTTTCTGTACATAACGATTCAGAAAATCATTGGTCGGAAGGATTCCGACAATATTGTCTTCTCTTCCCTCATAGATCGGGATACGGGAATACGGCGACATGCGGATAAACTCAGCCAGCTTATCAATGGATGTGGAACTGGATACACGAACCACAGCTCCGATCGGAACCATGATATCTTCTGCCCGTTTTTGACCAAACTCGATCGCTGAATTTACTAGCGCCTGTTTTTCAGGTTCTAAAACACCTTCATCTTCAATTGTTTCAATAATGTTCAGCAGGTCCTCCTCTGTCACTTTGCCACTGTCTTCCGCCGCTAATGTATAAGATAAAACATTAGAAATACCAGAAAACAGGAACGATACCGGAGTACATAACCGTACGATCAACTGCATGCTGGATGCAAACAGCAACGCAATTTCCTCACTTCTTGCTTTTGCAAGGCTCTTCGGAAGCATCTCCGCAAATAAATAGACGATGATGGTCGTAATGATCGTACCATACACCACATACTCAGCAGAGAACTGGCGCATCACCAACAACGCCGACAAGGACGCACAACTGGCATGGAAAATATTGTTGCCGATCAGGACTGTAGTCAGAGACTTATCGAATCTGTCACAAACCCAAAGGGCTTTTTTTGCCCGTTTATTGCCTTTATCGGCCATGGTGCGAAGGCGCACTCTGCTCACTGCAGTATATGCAGTTTCACAACATGCGAAATACGCTGAACATAAGAGAAAGAATAGATACAATAGACAACTGTCTATATCCACGAAACAATCACTCCTTTATAAAAAATATTATTTCTTCATTTTACTATATTGGAGGATTGCTGTCAATCATTGTCGTCTAATGCTTCATTTTGGGTTTAAAGATTAAGGAACCAAGATAGCCAAATATTAATGCTCCGGAAATACCAACTGCACTGGAAGTAAATCCACCCTTAAAAATACCGAGAAATCCGTCCTCACCAATTGCTTTTTGTATTCCGGTCCAGAGAAGATTTCCAAAGCCCAGAAGAGGAACAGTGGCACCTGCTCCTGCCCACTCGGAAAAAGGCTGGTACAGCCCCAAAAAGCCCAATACACTACCGCATACTACAAGTAATACCATAATCCTTCCCGGCATCAGTTTTGTTTTATCCATTAAAATCTGAACGAGTGCGCATATTGCGCCTCCGACCAAAAATGCTTTTACATAATCCATGCTGACTCTCCTACTCACAATCACATTTTTCCAAAATTACCGCATGTGCAATTCCCGGAACACTCTGTCCTTCGTTAAAGCTGACCGTCGATAATAAGGCACCTGTCGGAATAAACAGTACTCGTTTCCAAACACCGTCTCGGATCTGCGGTAAAATGTATGCACAAAGAACGGAAGCTGAACATCCACAGCCGCTTCCACCTGCATGGGTATCCTGTGTTTCGTCCCGGAAGATCTCGATTCCACAGTCCATATAGCGGCTCTCAATATCATAGCCTGCTTTTATCAGATAATCTAAAAGAAGCCTTCGTCCAATCTGTCCCAGATCTCCTGTTATGATCTTGTCATAGTGTGTTTCATTCACTCCCAGATCTCTAAAGTTTGTGAGAATCGTATCCAGTGCAGCCATTGCCATGGCTGCTCCCATATTCATAGAATCTTTAAATGCCATATCTACAATTTTGCCAGTTGTAACCCCTGCTACTTTCGCCAGTGGCTTCTTACCCTTAATTCGTTTGTTTCCATGATTTGCAGATATGATTACGGAACCACATCCGGTTACCGTCCATGTAGCAGAATACGGTCTTTGGTTTCCATATTCCAGTGGAAAACGGAACTGTTTTTCAGCGGAGGCAAAATGACTGGAAGCTGTTACCATAATATGCTCAGCAAAACCTCCTTCTACAACCATAGAACCCAGCCCCATGGCTTCACCCATGGTTGAACATGCTCCATAAATTCCAAACATGGGAAACTCCAGATTCATAACTCCAAATGATGTAGCGATCAACTGAGCCAGCAAATCTCCGCCAAAATAATATCGGATCTCTTCTTTTTTCAATCCGCTTTTTTCCATGACCAGGGTTGCAGCCCGCGTCTGCAGTTCACTCTCAGCCTCTTCCCAGTTCTTTTTTCCAAGCATGGAATCTGCTTCGATCTGATCAAAATACGAACCCAGCGGTCCTTCTCCTTCTTTTTTCCCAACCACAGAAGCAGCCGCAAGAATCAGTGGTGGATTTTGAAAGATTACACTGGCTTTACCTTGTTGTCTTTCATTCATATCGTTTTCCTCCGTTTTCCTACTTTGCCATATAACTCACCATCCAATAAACAACACCCAGCACCCAGCTCGAGAAAATTCCAAATAAAATCACTGGTCCTGCGATCGTAAAGATCTTACACCCGACACCGAATACCTGCCCTTCTGCCTTATACTCAATTGCCGGAGCCACCACAGAATTAGCAAATCCCGTAATGGGAACCAACGCTCCCGCTCCTGCAAATTTTACAAGCTTGGGATAAAGATTCAGTCCGGTCAGCAGGATACTTCCTGCTATCAAACAGAGAGTTGTCCACGAGGAGGCAGTTTCTTTTTCCATATCCATAGACAGAAACAAATTCATTAATGCCTGCCCAATGGTACAAATAACGCCTCCCACAAGAAATGCATTCAACATATTTTTCCACACACTGAATACCGGCGTAACCTCTTTTACGTATTTTCCATATTCCTTTTTATCGATTTCCATTAAGTACCTCCAAAATCACAGACAAAGTATATGACTGCACCCAGAAATTTGCCAGCAGCGATTGCTGCAATCACATATTGCAATCCGGCAGTAAGATGAATTCTCCTTCCCAGAACCGGAAGTGCTTTTAAAGTTTCTGCAAGTGACATAACCAGACAACCTACAAAAATACCAATTGACAGGCCCCAGATAACGAGCATCGCAGTACCTCCGAACAATCGCGGAATATGATAAAGATCCATCAGATTTCCAGAAATTCCGCCGATGATCATCATAGATTCACAAAGCATGATATGAGCTTTTGTTCCTGTTGTTCCGATCAAACGCGGAAATATTCCAATGATCGCCAGAAAAGCATAAACGCCTCCCGCTACGATCCCACCGGCACTGATCCCGATTACAAACAATAATGCATGTTTAAGAAACATCGATGCCGCGCTCCTTTCTTCCGTGATTCTGGATCAGCGTCTTACCCACATTGTCTTCATAAAGCCGCATCTCTACCTCAATCGGAGTCGGATCAACCGTCAGTTTCCAAGCTGCAAAATGATTAAAGAACACAAGAATCCCCAGTGCTACACCTAGCGAGTATGAAAATTCCAGGATCGTCACTCCGTCTGATTCAGTCCCCATGACCAACTGATAAATGTTTCCGAAAACATCTGTGACGCTCGCATCATTGTTAAATGTCATGATCGCAAATGCCGCTCCGCAGAAAGAAATTGCTGCTATGACAGCTGTTTTTATCCATTGTAATGGAAGTGCACCTCCTGCATCCGGTCGATAATTGATGACAAAATCTGCTTGTCCCATACTGTTTACCTGGATGTTCTTCTCTGCCGCTTCTACCTGATTCAGAAGATCCATGATACTGCCAACATAAGTAGCAATTTTTCGCCTTTGCGTTGTTTTAAATGATGTCACTTTAATTTCTTTTATTTTCACTTCGACGGAGCGGTTTTGACAATAAACTTCTGCAATGTCTTTTATATATACATCTGGTTTGTATACTTCGGTTGTCTGGGCTATCTTTAAATATACTGTCTCGTTACTCACGCGCCCACCAGCCTTCCGATCTCATGGTAGACCAGCGTTCCGTCTGAACTGACTTCCGGGCCCTGGAGATAAAATAAAACATACCAGACAGTAAATCCAATCAGAAACAGAAGTACGATCGCTGTTAAAAAATGTATTTTGTCTTTTAAGGAATTCATGATCACGTTCCTCATCTTATATCATAATCTGTATTGGTTACCAATCTCAATATGTGCAGTATGGAACATTTCTATACACTCAGTTTCTCACGAAGTTCTTTTAATATCCGTTTCTCCAGCCTTGACACTTGTACCTGCGAAATTCCCATATGGTTCGCAATTACAGTCTGTGTTTTATTTTCAAAATATCTGGCAATAATAATCTGCTGTTCCTGTGGCTTTAACCCTTTCAGAACCTCTCTCAGAACCATTCGGTTCAACAATGTTTCGTTTTCCGAATTATTTCCTGATATTTTATCCAGCAGGTATCCGCCCGATTCGTCTTCTGAATTTAATGGACGATAAATGGATTCCACTTCCGCCCCTGCCTCGAAGGAACCCGCCACTTCTTCACGGCTGGCTCCCACTTCCTTTGCAATCTCTTCTATGGTTGGTTCGCGTCCCAGTGAAAATTCCAAACGTTCTCTTGCCATTCCGGCTTTCATTGCCAATTCTTTCAATGGACGACTCACTTTGATCATCCCGTCATCTCTCAGGAATCGACGAATTTCTCCTGTGATCATCGGAACTGCATATGTGGAAAACTTCACATCCATCTCCAGATCGAATTTATCGATGGCTTTCATCAGTCCGATACTTCCGATCTGAAATAAGTCTTCTAATTCGTATCCTCGATTCGAAAATCTGCGGACAATGCTCCAGATGAGCCCCATATTTTCTGTAACCAGAATATCTCTGGCCTTCTTATCTCCCCCGTGTGCACGTTTGATGTACTCCATGGTGTCGATCATATGTGTCACCTGCCGATTTTCTTTCTCATAGTTACGGAGGTTCCGCCTCCCGGTGATGAAATAACTTCTACCCGGTCCATGAATGCCTCCATAAAAGAAAAGCCCATACCTGACCGTTCTTCCGGAAGTGTACTGAACATTGGTTCCATGGCCTTTTCTATATTTTTAATTCCGATACCGTCATCCATCACGGTCACTGATAACACATTTTCTTCTACCGATGCCTCGATATGAATAGTTCCCTCACCGTTTTGATATCCGTGAATGACTGCATTGGTGACTGCCTCCGATACTGCTGTCTTAATGTCATCAATCTCTTCCAGTGTCGGATTCATGCGAGTTGCAAATACGGCCACGACAACTCTGGCAAATTCTTCATTTTCCGAACGGCTGTCAAATGTCAGACTCATGACTTCACGAGACGTTTTTCTGCTGATTTCCTTCGGTTCCATAGTTCTCTCCTCCTTTATTTGTAAATCGCTTCTTCTTTTGATTCAAACTGCGGCATCAGGGTCAACATCCCGCCCAATTTCAGAATCCGCTGAATCTGTGGTGAAGCTCCATAAAAAGAAACCACACCTCCGCTTGCTTTTATCTGCTTATATCGATTTAACAAAACTCCGATTCCGGAGCTGTCCATGAATGTGGTTCGGCTAAAGTTGAAAATCAGCTTTGAAATATAATTCTCGGACATTAACAGATCTGTTTCATATCGCAGGTTGCGACAGTTGTGATGATCCAGTTCCTTCGGCATATGTATGATCAGGATTTGTCCTTTCGCTTCATAAATAAAAGATGGTTCCATAATCGTTCCTCCTTAATTTTTTATAACCAAAAAAGAGACTTCACAGAAAAGTCTCTTCTTCTGTAAAGTCTCTCTAATATCCACGTTCTTCTTTTGCTTTCGCAGCCAGTTCTTCATCATCAAAATTCATAATGACCTGGCCAAATAACTGGTCTGAGGTTTCTTCCTCTCCCTTGTTCTTATAAATCATTGCCATATTGAAAATGATCTGCGGATTTCGGTCGTTAAACTCCATATACTCCTCATAATATCGGAGTGCCTGGTCCACATCTCCGGCTTCCGTACTTTGCAGCGCCAGTTTTTCCAGGACAGCCGGTGCATTCATCCCCATATCTGTCTCGATGTCGGACAGAATATTTAACATGTTTTCATCGGTGATCTTGGTTGTATCCAGCTCTATGTACAGCTTTACCGCTGTCTCAAAATCTTCGCTGCGATATGCCTGCAAAATCTCCACCAGGGTCTGATACTGCACCAGTGTACTGTCAGAGTCACCGATCAGATTTTCCAGATTTTCTTCTGCCTTTCCTTTCTCGGCCTCCAACTGCTCTGCTGCTTTCCGAAGCTTATCAGCCTCCTGATTTGCAAGATTTAACTTATCTGCATAGAGCCGCATCTCCTGATTATGCTGATAATTCAGGGAACGGTCACGGGCAGGCAAGATCATAAACAGAACTACAATGACACCAAGAGCAAGACCGATGCCGATGTTAATAATCGACTGCCAGCCGGTATTTTCCTTATAGGTCGGCGGCAGAATGACGTCATTATCTTCCATCTCACGGTGGTTGAATGCATTTTTCAACTTGCGCTTTTCCACATCCGCCTTACCGGTTTTAGATTTTACATATTCCATATATCGCTCGGCCCTGCGGTTGTTTTTATCAATCTGAAGGACCTTATAAAGGGATCTGCCGGCTTTTGTATAGTCCTCATGCCCGATGTACAATAACGCCAGAAGCAAGTGCGCTTTTACAAAATTCGGTTTCTCCTCGACAATTCTCTTTAACTGTAAAACTGCCAGATCATCACTGCCGTTCTGGGCATGGATCAATGCCTGATTATACTTTCTGATCAGGTTGCTGGCGTGCTCCAACTGTCCCGGCTTTCTCTGAACCTTATCCAGATAACGGTCCGCACGGTTCTCCTCCGGCTGCAGATGGACACTGATCACCCACTGGACCAGCGCATCGGATGTCTCGCCCATCTCATAAAAGATCAGTCCCAGCAGGTTTCTGGCATCTGTATGGTATTTATTAAACTGAAGCGCACGTTTCAGACACTCTGCAGCGCCGGAAAGGTCACGCTCTCTCGCAAGTTCCAGACCACGGTTATAAAAGCTGTTGGCCGCGTACTGGATTTTCTGCATATAGTCCATAAATTATTTATCCTTTATCTCTTTCATGATTTCCATCATGATATCAGCCATATCCGTCAAGTCACTTTTTACAATTGTCTCGCTCACAGCCTCAACCTCAAGAGAAGGCTTGAAGAGCTCCAGTTCTTTTTCGAAATTAATCATTTGGTATCCTCCGGAAATAATTTCCAACACTTACCTCTTCATCATAGCAAGTTCCGGTCGGAAAATCAATCAAAACCCATCGTCCGAAAATCTCCCGATTCGACATGCGCTCCGGGAGATTTCCAGTCAATGATGCTATTTTATTTATTTTGCAAGCTGTGCCAGACGCTCTTTTACCTGCTCCATCATCTGAGCATATTTCGCCTGTTTTGCTTTTTCTTCATCGATTTTCGCCTGCGGGGCCTTGCTTACGAACTTCTCATTTGCAAGCATACCGTTTACACGTGCCAACTCTTTTGCAAGCTTCTCTTCTTCTTTTTTCAGACGCTCAATCCCTTTTTCGATATCCACCAGCTCAGCGAATGGCATGTAGATCGCTGCCTGAGCAACCACTGCAGAAACTGCATCCTCAGAGATACCTGCTTTATCAGCCTGTACAAGAACTTCACTTGCATAACCGAGAGTCGCAAAGAATACTTTACTGTTCTCGAAGATTGCGCGAACATCCTCGTTCTCGGAAACAACAAATACTTTTGCTTTCTTGCTCGGCGGTACATTCATGGATGTACGAACGTTACGGATCGCACGAACTGCCTCCTTGATTGTCTCAACTGCGTGCTCGTCTGCCGCAAAATTCCACTCTTCTTTAAACTCAGGCCAGTTGGAGATCATAATGGACCCTTCTTCGTCCTGAAGGTTGCAGAAGATCTCCTCGGAGATGAAGGGCATGAACGGATGAAGGAGTTTTAAGGAGTTGATCAGAACAGTCTTTAATGTCCAGAGAGCTGCTGCCTTTGTTGTATCCTCATCGTTCCAGAGACGCGGTTTTACCATTTCGATGTACCAGTCACAGAATTCCTCCCAGATAAAGTCATAAACTTTCTGAACAGCAATACCTAACTCGTACTTATCCATATTGTCAGTCACTTCTTTTGCAAGAGCGTTCACTTTGGACAGGATCCATTTATCTGCCATTGTAAGGTCAGTAAGCTGTACATTCGCAGCCGGTGCCTTTTCAATGTTCATCATGATGAAACGGCTTGCGTTCCATACTTTGTTTGCAAAGTTTCTGCTTGCCTCTACGCGCTCCCAGTAGAAACGCATATCGTTACCCGGTGCGTTACCTGTGAGAAGTGTCATACGAAGAGCATCTGCGCCGTATTTGTCGATAACCTCAAGCGGATCAATACCATTGCCGAGAGACTTGGACATCTTGCGTCCCTGGGAGTCACGAACAAGACCGTGGATCAGCACTGTATGGAACGGGCGCTCACCTGTCTGTTCGATTCCGGAGAATACCATACGGATTACCCAGAAGAAGATAATGTCATAACCAGTTACAAGAACGTCTGTCGGGTAGAAATACTCTAACTCTGCTGTATTTTTCGGCCAGCCAAGTGTGGAGAACGGCCATAATGCGGAGGAGAACCATGTATCAAGAGTATCCTCATCCTGCTTGAAGTGTGTATGACCGCACTTCGGACAAACATCCGGACATGTCTTAGCAACTACCATCTCGCCACACTCTTCACAGTAATATGCCGGAATTCTGTGACCCCACCAGATCTGTCTGGAGATACACCAGTCACGGATACCCTCTAACCAGTGAAGGTATGTCTTACCATAGCTTTCCGGAACAAATTTTAACTGACCGTTCTTAAGGGCCTCGATCGCCGGTTTAGCCATCTCGTCCATCTTTACGAACCACTGCGGTTTTACCATCGGCTCAACCGTTGCACCACAACGGTCGTGTGTACCAACGTTGTGCGGATGCGGAACAACCTTAACAAGAAGGCCCATTTCTTTCAGATCCTCTACCATTGCTTTTCTTGCTTCGTAGCGGTCCATACCGAAGTATTTGCCCTTTGCACTGATTGTCGCGTCATCGTTCATGATGCAGAGTTCCGGAAGGTTGTGACGTTTACCTACCTCGAAGTCGTTCGGGTCATGAGCCGGTGTGATCTTTACACAGCCTGTACCGAACTCTTTGTCAACGTAAGAGTCAGCAATAACCGGGATTTCTCTGTCTGTAAGCGGAAGTTTTAACATTTTGCCGATGAGATCTGCATATCTCTCATCCTCCGGATTTACAGCAACGGCTGTATCACCGAGAAGTGTCTCCGGACGTGTTGTAGCGATCTCTACAAAACGGCCTTCCTCACCAACGATCGGGTAGTTGATGTGCCAGAAGAAACCGTCCTGCTCCTCATGCTCAACCTCTGCGTCAGAGATGGATGTCTGACATACCGGACACCAGTTGATGATTCTGGAACCTTTGTAGATGTAACCTTTTTCGTATAATTTTGTAAATACTTCCAATACTGCGTCAGAGCAGCCTTCATCCATTGTGAAACGCTCTCTGTCCCAGTCTGCAGAAGTACCGAGCTTGTGAAGCTGCTGTACGATTCTGGAACCGTACTCATCTCTCCATGCCCAAACCTCTTTTAAGAAACCTTCACGGCCAAGATCATCTTTGTTGATGCCCTGTTTTCTTAATTTATCAATAACCTTAACCTCTGTGGAAATCGCAGCGTGGTCTGTACCCGGCTGCCACAGAGCCTCAAAGCCCTGCATTCTCTTATAACGGATCAGGATATCCTGCATGGTGTTATCAAGTGCATGGCCCATGTGAAGCTGACCTGTAATGTTCGGCGGCGGCATTACGATCGTGAACGGCTTCTTGCCTTCTCTTTTGCCACGCTCAGCGTCTGCATGGAAGTACTTATTGTCCAGCCATTTCTGGTACAGGCGTTCTTCAATGTCCGCCGGATTGTAGGTCTTTTCCAGTTCTTTCATTATTCATTCTCCTTATCTTTTTTCTATTCGCTACAGTTACTCTTTTTCAAGATCAAATCGAATTCCTGTGACGATATTTTTAAACTCCATTTCCTGCTCCTTACTGTTTTCTGCAGGATAAATTGCAACGAAACATAAAGTGTCATCCGAATCAGGGATTGCGATCATGCTGGTCGTTACCTGACAAAGTACTTCCAATACCTCATATTGCACTCCCATCTGGATTACTTCTGTAACATCCAACGATGTGATCTCAATGCCGGTCTCTACCGCATCCGGAAACTCCAGTTGGATATCTTTCACATAGCCCGCATAGTATGCTTCATAATCGAAGCTTTCCGGAAACTGTAAATTCTCCCACTTTGATATAGAAAACGAGAACTTTTCATTCTTATGATTCAAAAAATGCAGTTCTCCATTGGATTCTTTCTCCACTTTCCACGAATTTCCATTCAGTGGAAGTGTATAGGAGCCATCCGGAGCTTCCCAGATTTCCTTATGCGATCCCGTTTTTCCATTTGCCTCGCTGCTGTCCTTGCAGCCGGAAAGAGCAAGAGCCAGGATACTGACTGCCAGTATCCCAAACTTTCTTATCCTCAAGACTGCCTCCTTACATCTGCTTTCGTACGATCGCATATTCGTCGCCGAATCTGTAAAACGGACATGAAAAATCCGCACCTCTTAAAAATGCAGACATCTCATCCTCATCCAGATTGGCCTCGCAGACATAGTATTCATATTCTTCATCATAAGTATAATAAGCACAGGATTCACAGCTTCCCTGCACGTTTTTTTCTTTTTTAGCCATGGTTTACGGCCTCCATTTCGTATGCAGCGTGAGTGGTTCCTTTGTAGATCAGATAATCAGCCACATACTCTTTTGCGGTAAAACCGACTGCTTCGTAACATGCTTTCGCAGACGGGTTATTTTCAAATACTCCCAGCGTAGCACGCTTCATTCCCAGTACCTCAAATGCATATTTCAATGCCAGACGGATCATTTCTTTTCCATATCCTTTTCCTCTGGCATCTGGATCTACGATAATGAAGCCAAACCGAATACTCTCTGCGTTATAGTCTGCTAATCGCATAATAAAATGTCCCACCGGAACGCCTGCTTCGTCCAACGCAGTCATGAGCCATCCGTTTTCTTCTTTCAGGCACCATGTCTGAAAATAAGATGCTAACTGTTCCATGGTCAGTGGATATTCGAATTTTCCGTTGCTCCACATTACAAAGACTTCTTCCGGTACTCCCGACCACCAGGACAAAAGTTTCTGCGCATCGGATGGTTTATAAGGCCTTAATCGCATCATAACATTCACTCCAATATATCAAAAAACGCCCTCTGCACGTTACCATGCAAAGGGCGAATTACCGCGTTACCACCTTTATTCACTGCTTCATACCAGAAAATCTCCGGTCACAAATCAGCAATCTCAATGGGTTATTAACGGTACCCATCCGGAAACAGCTACACTTGGTTTCCCAATTTCACCATTTCAGCTCCGAAGCTACCTTCCGTCCACGCCTTCCCGGACCGCCTCCCAGCCAATGAGCGTTCCTCTCTGTCGGTGCATTTGCACGTACTCCTCTTCATCAAAGCCATTACATATAAATTACAGAATCAATAATAGTAGAAACCCGCACCATTGTCAAGGTTTTTTACATCATCTTACGATACTGTCCCTTCCATTCATTCACCAGTTCCCCGGCTCCTGCAATCCTCTTGAGTGGATCTTTTTCAAATAACTGCCCCAGTTTTACAACTGCTCCGGCTCCCGTCGCTTCGTCGATGATGCCCTGAGCTTCCACGTCCCATGCACTGGTGTCTTCCCTTTCGATCAGTTCCTTGAATCGTTCTTTTAACTCCAGCTCCGGTTCCATCAGCGTCAGAAAATACATACGCTTCAGATAAGCTTTCTCGGCTTTCTCATTCCAGGCACAGTCATACGCGTACATCGCCTTCTGATAACAGAACAGCTTCGAATAGCACGCCGCAATGTTGTTCCATATCTTACTTTTAAATTCTCCGGACAGATGCTTCTCCTTCGCAGATTCCATGATTTTTTCATACATAGAGATTGCCTTTCCATACAATCCCAATCCATAGAAATAATCGGCTCTGCGCTTCGCATACTCATCCGCCGAAATTTTCCTGAAATTAGCTGCCATCTGACGATATCTGGCCTGTTCCTGCGGTGTATAATAAGAAGTTTCCTGCAGGATCAGGAATAATAACTCATCAGATACACCACGCCCATCAATCCATTTTTCAATGCGATCCGCAAGGAATGGCATACGAAGCTCAGAACGGATAAACTCAGCCAGACGAGCATCTACAAAACCTTCCATAACCAGAAGCGGATGCTTGTAGATCACATACGCCAGCTCCTGGGAGGAATAGATGTGAACACCAAGTTCTTCAATATAATATGGAGAGGTTACCGGTTCCTGTCTGCATAAGATCAAACTCATACCATCACCTCCTGACGAATTTCCACGTCACTCCTTGGGAATAACTCACCGAATCCACGATCCACGATCTTGATGACCATAGTCTTTTCATCTAGAAATCCTGCTGCAATGCGGATCCGCGTCGTTTTATTCGGACGTTTCGGGAAACCTTCCAACGGGATTTTCACGATTCGTTTCTGTTTCGGATCTTGATGCGGAAGAATCGTAAGCTCGATCTCGTCCTGGTTGTCCAGAATGACTTCCAGAACGCTTCTTGCCTCATACCAGCTTTCACCTGCCACAGCAAGGGCCATCTGTACCTTGGTATCGTGCTTCACAACTTCCATTGCCACAGTAGATTTTAATTTGCCTTCGCAAATGCAGACAAACGGATAGGAAGTGCGCTCGTGCAGATAATCTTCTGCCTTCAATGCCGCTCCTTTAGCAAATAATGTCGGTTCCACAAACACCCGTCTTCTGTTGCAGACTTTTTTCATAAAATCCGGTGCCCAATCGGTTCGTGAGAATCCTTTTCCTGTCAGGAATACAGAAGAATATAGTTTTTTCTGCATCATCCTGTCAGAACAAGCGCAGAGGATCTTGTCTGCCATTTTGGATCCGGATGTAGTTTCTAACACATTAAGACTGAATCCCTCTTCAAGTTCCTGGTATTCTGCGATCGCAGTCACCTGTCGCGGTCCACGGACCACTTTCAGTTCGTAGTATCTGAGGTCTTCATCAGATAATGCGAACATTCCAACCTGACCGCCCCACACATCGCGGCGTTGGCTCAGAACGTAGTATACAAAGCACTCTGTATGACTTGCAATGTGCACGTTGTCTCTCGGGATACCAAGATATTCTGCACATCCCATCAGTTCATCCATCAGCTTCATTTCCATATTTTTCAGTGCGAATACCACCTGCGCTACCGGAATATCCGGATACTCGGTGCGAACCATATCCAACACTTTCTCCAGATACTTTCGAAGCAAAGTCGCACCGTCATACTTCACCTGCGCGATCGTTGATGTACCGTCTTTTAAAGCCAGGCTTAACAGTTTGTCTACAATGACGCCATCTCCCACCAGCGTGTATTTATATGCTTCCTCACCGACACACCATTCTTCCATGGTCTTTTTTCTGCAAATAACAGTGGGAAGGGACCATACATCCTCACGGCCCAGGACAGAAACCTGGGTGTAGGTATCGCACAAGTCGATTCCAATTATTAATTTTTCCATTCAGGTTCTCCCCTAATTTACGCCAACGGGAACAGTTTTTCCACTGCCAGATTGTCGGTTACATATTTTGTCATCGTTTCTTTTAACTTCCGGTCATCTTTCGTCTGAAGATGGAGAGTCATCGCATTGAGACAAGAAAAACGATTTCTCTTATCCCCTGCAGGAACCTCTGTACAGGAAAGTTCACCTTCGGCTTTCTTCACAAGTGCTCCATTCTCTTCTTCGTAAACTTCATACTCCAGAATCTCACCTTCAAAGAGTAGTTTCTGACGAATATAGATCCCTTTATAGACCATACGAAGCTCTTCCTCGCAGAATTCCTCCTCATCCGGAAGAATGCGGACTCTGAGAATCGGACGGCCATACGGGGAACCATGGTACTCGATAATCTCTTTGTCCATGATGTCACCTGGAATATCCGCATAAGCAGCCAGTTGCTTGAAGTATGAGAAGATCAGCCCCTGGCTGGTCAGGAATGCCATCACTCGTTTACAAAGTGCTTTCTGTTCCTCATTTAAAGATGGCAGACCAGAATAGAATTTCGTCAGTGCCAGGAGATATATCTCCGGAACTTTTCGAATCTCGGAACTGGAGTTTACAGCCCCCTCCAGGTAAGCAAATACCTTGTCACCTGGAACTTTATTATTTAAAAAGTAGCCCACGCACTTAATGGTAAAATATGCCTTTACCAGTGTATCGCTGGTCTTCTTTCTGCTTGCATAAAAATCAAATACGGTATCCAGATATTTATCACTGGATGTAAATAAAATCTGAGCAAGAAGACGTTCTTCCAGATCATAGGTTTCTACATGCTCTCGGATCGCCTGCACAAGAATCTTATACATAGCTTCACTGGTTCCATTGTAATGCTCACAAAGGTAATCCAGGATCACACTGTCTCCCTGACCGGCTGCGAATACGCGGTAAGCCAGATGAACCAAAAGCTCATCTTCGTCAAATAATTTTTCCAGTATCATCTTAGTGCAGAGTTTTAAGAGTCTCTTGATGCGGATTCGGTCTTCACCAAATTCCTTGATCATATCATAACTCTCTGTGAAATAGTTCTGATTGATCAAGGTCTCGCATATATCCACACGTTCGTCTCTGGAAAGCTTCTTTTTATTCAGACGCAGGAGGTAGTTTCCACTTTCCGCAGACATTGCCTCGTCTTCATTCCCCACCTGTTCTTTATAATATGAAATGATCTTCGTCAGCATCTTCTGCTGGTAGAGCGGTTTCACCGGCAGTTCTTCCAGTGCACGCTCAATGATCCGCGCATCCTTCTCGTCAATTACATCTTTTTCCATGATTTCCTGACATGCACGCATCTTTAACATCGGATGATCTGGAAGAATTTCAAAACACTTCTTTTCCAGCTCCGATTCATCAAGAACTGCTTCTCTTGTATGCGGAACTTCCACATAACGATTTCCATACGCATCCTGGAACATGATCACGCTGTTTTCAAAAAACAGAGGAACATATGCAGAACCGTCCTGCAGCGGATATGCATCCTCACCAGCCAGAAGTTCATTGCATACAATCACATATTTCATGGAACGATCTTTACAAATGATCTTGTTGGATTTCAAAATAGCCGGAAGCACACTCGCTACCTGATGGTCGATCATATCCTTGTAGATCATATGTTTATAGATCACTGCCAGACGGCTGTTGATCTTGGACTCAAAGAGCTGTTCCATGGCAAACTGTTCCATGAAACGCTCATAAGATTTGTATAATTTTGTCCCCGGCTCCACGAAAGTCAGAATGTTTTTATATAAAACAGAACGACTTCTGCGGTCTAGGTGGCTATGCTCATAAGAAAAATACAAAAGCACCTGCTTTGGCATCATCTTGTCATAATTTTTCGGAAGAGAATACAGGAAGTATTCATACAGTCTGGTCAGACTGATTTCTTCTTCTATTCCCATCTCGTACCATGTAAAACTCTTCTCATTTTTCACATTGCCTTTAATGAGAACACAGCAAACCGCTGTGAGCATTGCCCTGGTCGGAAAACGCTCATACAGTGTTGTCAGGGTGCGATAATGCAGACGATGGAAAAACTTGGTTCCAGATGCCAGAGAAGCGATCACACCTGCCAGTGTCTCTCCGATCATTCCGTTTTTCGCACCATAATAAAGAGCATGCATCTCAAACGCATCCATGGAACTCAAAAGTTCTGGGTGCTTCTCCAGCAATTTGCATGTTTCAATATATAAAAATGGGCTGTAACAGCCGTTTTTATACTGCTGTTTAAAGCTTTCATAAAGCGCCGGAGCCTCATCATCTGTCGGTGGATCCAGCTTTAACATCAACATCTGTAAATAGAAACGTCCTTTTTTATCATCCAGCTTCTTGCGGAACAGGCGAAGGACTGCTTCTTTTTTATCCGGTGACGGAATTGTACGATACTGGAGATACTGGTAAAAGCAATATAAAGTACCAAGCTTCTCTCTTTCGTACACAATCTCATCGCGACAGTCATCCAGACAAAGAGCTGCCTGATCAACGCGGCCGGAATCCAGATACGTTTCCGCCTGTAATAAGGACAGTACCAGAGAATTGCCGTTAGCGCCGCGGATCGCATCCAACTCTTTCTGAAGTTTGTTGAGTGTCTGTGCTTCTTCGTAGGTTTTGCTCTCGTAATCCTCACGAAGCTTAAAATAACGGCTGATACCTGCCTTACTGATCTCATGTTCACGATCGGTAATATCGACCGTTGTATCTCCCATCGCCTCAATACGGATCAAAGTATCTCCATGAACTGTCAGAAGCTTGATTGCACCCAGATTCTTACCTTTGTGCATGCGCTCCGGATGAATCTTAAAACGAAGGTCGAAACGATCATCTTCAAAATCTGCCTGTGTAATAACTTTTTTCGGTAATTCGATGAAATCGCCGTCTGCACGAACCTCAATATAAATATATCCCCAGGTATTTTTCTTTAATACGACCTTATCACTGATCACATCCGCTGGATTATCATAACTCTTTTGAGCGGTAGATAAGATCAGCTGAATCGGCTCCTTCACACCAAGGGCAAGGAAAAACTCCTCCAGTGCATTCTGGCGGTTTCCGTGACCTTTCAATCCTTCATATACAGTTCGTACATGCATATCCTGCATAAACGGAGCCTCAATAAAATCATGATATTCCATCAGACGCAAAGCCAGATCCATGTCTTTCTTCGCCAGCTCAACGAAATCTTCGACTGTATTCAAATTTGCGAGAACACGCAAAGATGCTGTCATTTCCACATGAAAAAGAAAAGGAACCTCCAGTTCCCCACTGTTTGTCACAAGATAAATGGAACCCTTGATGGTGTCTCCGTTTTCGCACCAGGAAGTGTCCACTTCGTATGTAATATGGTTTCTCAGGCCGCCAAACGCACTGTTCACGATTTTCACACGTGTGTGGCTGGAATAAGCCAGGCCTTTGATATATAAATTATTTTCACTGGAAATCAGTAATTCTCTTTTATATGTTGTATCGCTCACCAAAGTCTCTTCCACAGAAGTCTGGGAAATATGGATCTTCGGCAATTCCGCGTCTACGATTCCTCTTGCAAGGCGATTGATTCGCTCTCTCATAGTCTGTCACCCTAATATCTTATCTCTGAATAGTCTTTAACTACCATATCATATCACACTTTCCCCTTAATTACACTACAATTTTTGTCGAATTTATGAGAATTTTATTCCGAAAAACACTTGAATAGAATAGGAGAACCCTGTAAAATAGAATTGTTAACTTTTTCTAAATTTTAAGAAAATCCACTT